>CAYRAC010000376.1:0-4699 GCA_964422045.1 uncultured Steroidobacteraceae bacterium | reverse complement strand
GATACGAAGCTGTACTTCACTTCTCCGGTGAGGTGGGATGAGCAAGATTGGCTGTATTTTGGGGGCGCCCTGGCCGCCATCGGTGCCGCTCACTCGTTCGATGAAAGAGTTCGAGACCATTTCGCAACCGGTTCGAAGGCCATCCTAAACGGAGGCGCGGACAAGAACAGCCTGCGCGATGCCGCCCCGACAGTAGCGATCATCGCGGGCACCGGGCTGTATGCGGCGTTCATCGATGATCATGATGGATATCGCGAAGCCTGGTCTTTGATTGAAGCCGGTGCATTCAGCGGCGCCACTGCCGAAGTGTTGGGCTACGCGACAGGCCGAGAGCGTCCCGACGCGACCACTTCGCCGAACGAATGGGGCAAGGGGAGCGACTCGTTTCCGTCGCTGCACACGACCGTTGCCTTTGCGGTCGGGACCGTGTTCGCAGAGTCCGGCAATGACGAGTACCGATGGATTCGTCGTATCATCGGTTATGGCGTGGCAGGTGCCACGGGCTACATTCGAGTCAATGAGAATGTGCACTGGCTATCGGACAGCGTCGCAGGCGCAGCGCTCGGCATCGCGACCGCGCGATTCGTCCTCAATCGACAAGGCGCACAGGATAATCGTGCCGCGTTGCAATTCCAGCCGATCAAGAATGGCTGGATGATCTCGTATTCAATGCGTACCCACTGAGCCTCGGCTTTGGGCGTCACACATATTGCGTCAAGGCAATTCCACCGAGCGCGCCCAGGATGACAACAAGAACTGGTGGAGCGCGCCACGCAGTCAGCAATACGAATCCTGTAAGTGCGAGCGCAAAATCGCCGCTCGATCCTACGGCGTTGACCCACAGCAGGCCGTAGAGCGCCGCGCCGAGCAAGCCAACGACAGCTGCGTTGATTCCTCGCATGATGGCGCGCGCGCCGATGCGCTGCCGCAGGGTGTCCCAGAACGGCAACGCTCCCAAAAGAATCAGAAACCCGGGCAGAAAAATCCCGGCTATCCCCAGCGCTGCGCCTGCGATCCCGCGCGGCGAGTGGTTGCCCACAGCGCCAAGATAGGCCGCGAACGTAAATAAAGGTCCGGGCATCGCCTGCGCGGCGCCGTAGCCCGCCAGAAAGGAATCCTGACTCACCCAGCCGGGCGTCACGAACGCCTTGCTCAGCAACGGCAATACGACGTGGCCGCCACCAAATACCAACGCACCCGAGCGATAGAAGGCGTCAAAGAGTTCGAACCCTCGATAGCGCATGCCCAGCACCGACAGGACCGCGAGCAGGACGAAGAACGCCGCGAGAGCAACGATCCCTACGCGGCGCGAGACGGGTATTCCGAGGGGCCGACTTACCGTCGGAGCCGACGCGCGGCATAGCCAAAAGCCGGCGATGCCGCCCATAAGAATTACGCCGATTTGAGCGATCGAGGAGTTGCCGGATAGGACGATGACGGCGGCGACGCAAGCGATCGAGGCGCGCTGGCGGTCCGGACAAAGCGTCGCTGCCATTCCCCACACGGCCTGCGCGACGATCGCGACTGCCACCAGCTTGAGTCCGTGCAGGATCCCTGAGCCAGTCGCACTACCGAGTGCGTTCGCGCCGTAAGCGAATGCCGTCATGAGTACCGCGGATGGCAGCGTAAAGCCCGCCCAGGCCGCCAGGGCGCCCCAATACCCAGCGCGAATCAATCCGAGCGAAAATCCGACCTGACTGCTGGCGGGCCCTGGCAGGAACTGACAGAGCGCTACAAGATCGGTGTACGTGGCGTCATCGACCCAACGGCGGCGAACGACGATTTCCTCGCGGAAATAACCGATGTGCGCAACCGGACCGCCGAACGATGTGAGTCCCAGCTTGAGAAAGCTGAGAAATACCTCGAGAGCCGATCCCTCATGCATACGTATAGCGCCATGACGCCGAAATTCATTGCCGATTATGCCGGATACTGCCGGCATCTTGCGCATCGAGCGCGCCGAGCCGGGAAACTGCGGCCTGCGCGCGCAAGACCGCATGCGCGCGCGTCAGTAAAATCCTACGCCGCTGCGCGACGGCCGCCGAATCAGCAGCGCGTCTTTGCCGGCTCGGTCAATCAGGCCGATGTCGCGCCTTCGTCCTACAGAAAGTGGTTCTCGTTCCGCGTTAAATGGCTGGGGCGGGCGCTCGTGGTGAACGTCCCATTCCTCGAGAGGCGGTTGTTCGTGAAACACTCGACCCTACATGGCACCTGGCCAGACTTGTCGGTCCTTCGGGCATGACGGTGCACGCCATCAAAGTGCTGCTGGTGGAGGATTCGTCGGTTCTCGCAGAACGATTGGCGGAGACCATCACTGAATTTCCGGAGATCGACTTGATCAATTCCGTGGATTCCGAATCAAGTGCGCTCGCCGAAATCCGCAAACGTCGAATCGACGTCGTGGTGCTCGACTTGCAACTGAAGGAAGGATCCGGCTTCGGCATTCTGCGTGCCGTGGCAGGGATGCAGCAGAAGCCGTGCGTCGTCGTACTGACGAATCATGACTCATCTGCTTATGAGCGGGAGGCGGTGTCTTTGGGGGCGCGGTATTTCTTGGACAAGGCGCGCGATTTTCACCGCCTGCCCGACATATTGCGGGAGATTGTCCTCTGCGGAGTCACCACCTGACCTCGATGGGCTTGTCGTTGACGATCATCGCCAATATTTCGGATGCAGTGCTCATCGATCGCCTGCAGCGAGCCGCATACGACTACTTCGGGCCGAACAGCAACCCCGACAACGGCTTGGTCGCGGACACCTCGCGCGCAACATCCCCCAGCAGTATTGCGGTAGTCGGTTTCGGATTGTCGTGCTATCCGGTTGCCGTCGAACGCGGGTGGATCGGGCGCGACTCGGCGGCGGCCCGCGTGCTGGCGACGTTGCGGTTCTTTTGGGATAGCGAACAAAGCGAACAGCGCAACGCCACAGGCTATCGAGGCTTCTACTATCACTTCTTGGACATGCAGAGCGGCCGGCGCGCCTGGGAGTGCGAATTGTCGCTGATCGACACAGCGCTGTTGCTGGCCGGCGTGCTCACGGCGGCCCTGTACTTCGACGGGGAAGATTCCGAAGCCCAGATCCGCGAACTCGCGCGCGCGCTGTATGAACGGGTGGACTGGACGTGGGCGCTCAATGGCGGGGAGACACTGGCACAAGGCTGGCGACCCGAAACAGGATTTCTGCACTACGGCTGGGAAGGGTATAACGAAGCGACGTTGTTGTATTTGCTCGGATTGGCATCGCCGACCCATCCGCTGCCTGCGGCCAGCTTTGCGAGCTGGACCTTCACCTATCAATGGGAGAATTTGCTCGGCATCGACACGCTGTACTCGGGACCGTTGTTTACGCACCTATTCTCGCAAGCCTGGGTCGATTTTAGGGAAATTCGCGATCCCTTCATGCGCCAAACGGGCAGCGATTATTTTGCGAACACCCAGAGTGCGATTGCAATTCAGCGCGAGTACGCGGCGCGCAATCCGCGGGGCTTCGTCGGCTACAGCCGCAATCTGTGGGGCATCACGGCCGGCGATGGACCCGCAAACGCGGACAATGTGCGGAGGTCACGCGATCGCCGCTATTTTGGCTACATGGCGCGCGGCGTGCCCTTTGGTCCGGACGACGGCACGCTCGCCCCGTGGGCCATGCTGGCGAGCCTGCCGTTCAATCCGGACGCGGCGCTCGAGGGGACCCGTCACGTGTTGCAACGCCATCCCGAGGTGTGTCCGCAAGACCGGTTTGTGAGCGGCTTCAACCCGAGTTGCATAATCAAGAAAAGGCCGTGGCTGTCGCAGGGCTGGTACGGACTCGACCAGGGCCTGCTGGTGATGATGCTCGAGAACCACCGCTCGGGGCTGATTTGGAACCTCACCCGAGCGTCGCCGGTGTTTCGGTCGGGACTGCAACGGGCCGGATTCAAAGGCGGATGGTTGGACTCGTGACGCAGAGGGTTGATGTTGCGTATCTTGAGCGGGTTCGCCCGCCGGTGTGGCACAACCCGGCACCGAGCGGCCACTATGATCTGGTGATCTTGGGCGGTGGCCCGGCCGGTCTGACCGCTGCGAGGGTCGCCCGGTCGCTCGGCCTCTCCGTCGCGCTGGTCGAACGCGCGCGGCTCGGCGGCAATTCGCTGAATGCCGGATCCATCCCCTCCAAGGCCTTGGTGCGAAGCGGCCGTGCTTTCGCAGCCATGCTCAACGGCCGGCGCTTCGGCGCCCCCGATGCGGGTGAACCCATGGCTGACTTTTCCGCGGTCATGCGGCGCATGCATGCGGTTCGAAGCCGCATCGCCGAATCGTGCTCCGCGCTGCGGCTCACCGCGATGGGCGTCGATGTGTTCTTCGGCCACGCCGAGTTCGCGCAAGACCGGCGCATGCAGGTCGGAGCCGCAGCATTGCATTTTAGAAAGGCCCTGATTGCGGCCGGCGCACGTCCTCGCGCAGCCGCAATTCCCAACCTCGAGGCGGTGGGGTACCTCACCAGCAACAGTTTCTTCGAGATCGAACGGCTGCCGCGGCGCTTGGCGGTGATCGGCGGCGGCCCCCTGGGTTGTGAGATGGCGCAGGCTTTTGCGCACATGGGATCGAGGGTCACGATTCTGCAGGATGAGCCGAAATTCCTGCCCCGTGAGGAACGCGATGCGGCCGAAATCTTGTCGCTGTCGCTCGCGCGCTCCGGCGTGGAGACGCACCTCAACACAACG
>CAYRAC010000375.1:0-4708 GCA_964422045.1 uncultured Steroidobacteraceae bacterium | reverse complement strand
CGCTGCGCCTGCGCCACCGCAACCACGGTGGCGAGGCCGTTATTCTGCTTGGCAACGGCGGCATCTTGAGTCGTAAGAGCGGTACTCAAGGCCTTCTGCGCGGCATGGAGTTTCCCGCGTGCGGCGCCTAAGTCAAAATACGCTTGCGATACGTCGAAAATGAGTTTCTGATGGACACCGGTGAAGGCCACGTTGGCGACAAAAGAATCTGCACGCGCGGCCTGCAATTGGGCATCGCGACGGCCGAAGTCGAAAAGCAACCACTTCAGAGCCAACGCGGGAATGACTTCCCGCGTATCGGAGACGAAATAGCCTGCGGGCACCAGGTTCTTCGGCATCGGCAACGGTGTGTGCTGAAAGCCGCCGATCGCTTGCAAAGAAAGCTGCGGAAGATACGCGCTTTCCGCGAGACCGATGCCCGCGGCTGCTTCACGCGCGACTTCCCAAGCTTCCCGCGTCTTTGGATTTTGTCTCTCTGCCAGATCCACGAGCGCCGCCAGATCGTACTGCTTATTCGGAACCGAAAAACTGCTATCGCCCAGGGCGGCGGCGCGGCGCACGGCCGATTCTGGAATGGCCCAAGGTTCCTGCGCGCTCGACGGTGCCTGCGCTAGTGCCGGGTGAGCGCTGAGCAGGCCGGCAATGAGAGCCCATCCCACCGTCGAGCGTTCAATGCACTGCCGCAGCAACATGCTGAACCTCCGACTCGAGTTGGTCGATGGCGTGTCGGCTTAAGCGTGTTCCTGGTTCTATCGCAGGTGCCGGCGAGGAAGCGATAGGCACAGGACTCGGAGGCACCGCCCGACCGGTCGAAATGTTGTCGGCGGCAGACTCAGCCCAGTCGGCCAACCGTGCAGTGGATCCGGTTTCGCCATATGGGGAAATCGCATCGGTGGTTACGACGAACGCCGCCCCCGCGAGCCGTTCGATTCTCGCGACCGAGGGCATGTTCAGGCTTTCTCGCGCGTGGCTCGGCAGCATGCGCAGCTCGAAGAGGCTCAAGGTGTGCAGATGATCGGCCCGCACCAGTGCTTGAACGGTGCGCATGCGAGGCGCCTCGGCGCTGCGCGGCCGACGGATCACTTCCCCTATCGCGCGCAGCGACTCGGCGACCGCCGCGCGAACACCGGACCTGGCTGATTGTGGCCAAAATGAACTGAAGACAATCGTGATCACGATATTGCCGAGCAGAATGCCGGCGACTCGGTCGCGAAGCACCGTCAGATCCGTCGCGGGCGCGTATCCTTGTAAAATCCCCAGAAAAAAAGCGAATGCGATTTGCATGCCGGCGTAGGAGAGCAGTTCACTGCTCGTCGCCACCCAGGCAGCGCCCACCGACACGGCGGCAATCAATAGACAAAGCTGGCCGATATCCGTGAGATGCGGAAGGACAAAGACGATGCACAGGCCGGCGATCAGTGCGCCAATGGCCGCACCGGATAGCCTGAGCACCAACTTGTGCACGGTCTCGCCCAAGCTCGAGAGAGCCACAAAAAAGCACGTGACGACCGCGGTGCGCATTCCGGGCCAGTCGAGAAGCGTGTAGATGGCATACGAAACCATGACCGCCATCGTGGTTTTCAGGGCAAATTGCCAGTGCGCTGGATTGCTGAACGCGTCGGCGACGAAGAGTCGTCGGGGCGGGTGATGCGCTTTGGCGCTGTCGGCCAGGGGAGCAGGGCGAATCATTGTGTCCAAGAGGACGGAGAGCGCGCTGCGCAGGGCAATCACCGCCGGGGATTGTTCGTTGCTCGTGTCGACGATGGGCGAAGCCGGCGCCTGGGTCTCCTGCATCGCCGGGGCAAGGTTCGACTCGATGGCCTGTCGGCAGGCTCGCACCCGGGCTGCCAGCTCTTCGCGGTAGGCCTGCGGCAGATCGTCGGGAAGGGCTTCCATGATCACCAACGCATCAAGAAGCGAACGGATCACAGCAACCGTGGGGCGGCCGACGCGCGGTCCTTTCTCGGCGCCGTGTTGCGCGATCTCGAGCAATGGTAGGAGCCGCGCGCGCCATTCAGGCAGGGATTTGCGGTACTCGCCATTCGCCAGCGCGCGTTCCCACTCATCGAGGACCTTGGCTACGCTGCGCTCCATGAATGCCACTGCGCCCTGACCGAACAGTAAGTTGACGACGACCGTCACGGCCACCGGCACGAATATCACCACCCATGTCCACAAGGTCGCGCGTGTCAGCGCCTCGGGGCTCGGTACATCATCGACCAACGTTTGCAGCAACACGACGACAAATCCGGCCAGGAAGGTGATGGGACCGAGCGCAAAGGTGCGCGTGGTGAACATGGCCGCGAAAGTCGCCATCGCCATCAGGGGTAGTCGCAGAGCGGGTTCGGCGGTGTCGATGAGCTCCAGGCCCAAGACCAGGAGAATCGCGAGGGTGACGGCGGCCAAGCCGCCGAGAGCCGACGTGATGGTCGCATTCGTCTCATCCTTGCTGATCAGAAAAACGATGTAAGCCATGTAGGTCGGCTGGGGTATCTGAAATATCATCGCGATCACCACGGTGATCGCGGATCCCGTCGCGATGCGCGCGACCGCCGCCCAGCGACCCTCTCGCGGCGCCAGCTCGACGGCGAGCATTTCAAGCAGCGGGCGGCGAAATCGTTGCGACTCAGCGAGCGCCGTCATGACGCACTTTGACGGATGCGGTTAATCCCACGCGCATGGCAAAGGGGGGAGGATTCTCGAGCCGAACCCAGACGGGAAATCGTTGCGCGACCACCACCCAGTTGAGATCGCGGCCGACGACGGGAAGACCGGGGCCGTCTCGATCGCTCGACTGCACGCCCGCGCCCAAGCTCTCGACCCGCCCCGCGATGGCGCTGTTGCTCTCGGACATGGTCCACACCGTCGCTCGATCGCCGACGGCGATGCGCGGCAATTCGGTTTCTCGAAAGTCAGCGATGGCATACCACGCCTCGGACTTGATGAGGCTCAAGAGCGGATGGCCGGCGACGGCAAAGGTGCCTTCCGCAATTTGCAATCCGACGACCTTCCCTGCAAACGGGGCGCGCAGGGTCGTCAAATCGTAGTTGCGCGCGGCATTGGCCTCCGCCGCCTCCGCGCCTTGCAGTTGAGCTTCGAGGCTCAAGGTATCGCCCACGGCTTGGCGCGCCTGGGTGGCACTGCGGCTGAGCGCTTGGACAGATGCCTCCGCAGCGGATTCGTTCGTTTTGGCTTCGTCCAACTGCTGTTGAGTCACGAAGCCGGGTTTCACCAACGGCTCGAGACGCTTGCGCGTGTCTTGAGCGTATTTCAGCTGGTCGCGCGCCTTCTGGACTTGACTCTCGGCCGCTTGGACACCGGAACCCTGGGAGGTGACTTGACGTCCCGTCAGAGCGATCTGTGCCTTGAGCGCGGCCACCTGAGCGCGCGCTTGGCGCAGTTGCAACTCATAGGGTACGGGATCGATGACGAGCAGCGGCGCTCCCTTGGCGACATCTTGATCATTGGCCACGAGGATCTGGACAATGCGTCCGCTGATCTCCGAGGCCATTGCGGCGCTGAAGGCAAAAATGCGCGCATCGTGCGTGCGTGGGCGCCGGTCGATCGCGAAGACGACGAGAATGCCGAGAACTATGGCGAGCCCGATCGCAGCCGTGGCAATCACTTTGCCGCGAAGCGACTTGCCTTCACTCATGGGCAGGCTTCAAGACAGCCATATCAGCCACATCGCAAAGGTGCCTGCACAGGCAGTCGCCAGCATGACGACGAAGGGCACGGGCAATTCCTCGAGCACCCCCGAGGCTTTGAAAATTGCGCGGGCTGCAAGCGCCAACGCGAAACCCACCAGTGCGCAAATCATCCAAGACGGGAAATACGAGCCTAGAATATTTCGCGAGGGCGCGCCGTTGCACCCGCCCAGCAAACCCAGCAGCGGCGCCATGCACGGCAACCGACCCGCCGGCGGAAAGCGATAGATTGCACCGCCTCCTTCCGCAGAATTTATCGCGACCTTCATGAGAAGGCAGTGTCATTGGTTTATCCATGCCTGGCAGTCCCCCTTGTGGGGGAGAGCGGCTCGGACAAAGGTTAGGCGAGTATGGACGGCGTGTTCAGTCGATTTCCGACCAGGTATGGGTTGGTCCGGGCGCACGCGTTTGCCGGAGCTGATGGCCAAGAACACCTCGCCCTAGTGCTTCTGAGGCTCAGCCACGTGCGCGCGCCGCTCGTGCGTATTCATTCGGAATGCATAGCCGGCGAGGCCTTGGGTTCTTTGCGCTGTGACTGCGTTGCCGAACTCAATGAATCGTTGAGGAGGATCGTCCAGGCAGGTTCTGGGATCCTGATTTACTTGCGCGGGCAGGAGGGGTCGAGGGATCGGCCTCGCTAACAAGATACGCGCCTACGCTCTGCAGGACGCCCATCATGATACCGTCAGCGCAAATAGTGCCCTTGGTCTGCCCGTTGACGCGCGGAACTACGGGCCAGCGGTCGCAATGCTTCTCGAGCTCGGAGTGCCGTGAGAGCTCGGTGAGTCGGTGAGCCCTAGTCTCGGGTCGAGCGTCGAAATCTAGGTCTGCATGCAACCAGCATCAATTGCTGCTTTGGAGATGGGAATGGAAATTGTAATTGCGCTTGAGTTGGCTGTGCATAAGTTATTGTTCCTGCATTTAAATCCACATTTGTTATTTGGGTTCCTGTTCCAACCCCTTTTTGGCTTAATGCTGGTGTTCCCAGATAACCATTCCAG
>CAYRAC010000374.1:0-4723 GCA_964422045.1 uncultured Steroidobacteraceae bacterium | reverse complement strand
CTCAGCTACGACATCAGCGGAGTGTGGCAGGATGTCGATGAGAACCGTGCCCATGGACGGGATGAGCGCATCGGCGTTCAAGCATTCGACGAGAGCGTGGAATTCACCTATCGGCTCATCAAGACCATGAGCGCCGCGCGCTAGAGTCAAGCCGCGTTGCTTGCGACTCTCGAGCCGCGCTCATAGGCATAGCTGTGAGTGAATTCTGCGCCGAGCAGAAAAATCTGCGCTGAGTAATAGACCCACAACATGAGCACCAGAAAGGAGCCCGCCGCCCCGTACGCGGAGGCAACGGCGATGCGGCCAAAATAAGTGACGATGATCAACTTGCCGATGGTGAACAGCGTTGAAGTGACCAGCGCACCGACCCAAACGTCGCTCCAATCGATTTGCTCGCGCGGCACGAACTTGTAAATCATCGCAAACAACAGCGTCGTGATCAAAAATCCCAACACGACGTCGAGGGTGAGCACGACTGTTTGCCAATCCGCGATCACGGTTCCGAGCCAGCTCGAGAATGCCTGCAGGCTGGCGCTGAACACCAGAGACACGAGCAACAGAAAACCGACGCACAATACCAAGCCGAATGACAGCAGCCGGTCGCGCGCCGCCTGCCATACTCCCTGGTTACCCTCCGGCCGGACGGTTCGCCAGATGCGATTCAGCGAGTTTCGCAGCTCGGCAAACACACTGGTGGCGCCGATCAGCAGGGTGACGACGCTCATCGCCGTGGAGTATCCATGATCGACGGCGTTTTTAGTTCCCAGAAGAATGTTGCGCACCGCCGCCGCCCCGGTATCGCCGAGCACCAGCTGGATCTGCTTGAGCACGTGCGTCTGAACCGCCTCGGGTGCGACGAACGAACTCGCAATCCAGATGACGATCAGTAGAATCGGCGCGATTGAAAACAGGGTGTAGAAAGCGATGGCCGCACCCATGCTCGACGCGTCGTCCTTGAACCAAGAGACGAGCGATCGGCCGATGATCTTGCGGATTGTGGCTGATTGCATGTCAGTCCATTCGCTACCGACGCATGATTATGAGTGAGTGCGCGGCTCAACTCGTACGCCGCCTAAGGCTGATGCTAGTGGGAGCCAGACTGTTTGAGCGGGCTCCAGCCACCCTGCCAGCGCAGCGGATGCAGATCCCCGGCGCTCAAGTCCTCGCTGCTGTAGCTGATGATCATATTGCCCTCAACATCGAATACATCGATGCGCCAATGATGCACCGCGGCGAGCAGGTCGGAGGCGACGCTTAGCAGCTGATCGGGATTGCGAAACGGTCCTTCTGCAATGCTGCGGCCGGCGCCGATGTACCAATAGCCATCGGCTTTGCCATGCACTGCCAACACCGTTTGCTGGGATTCGCTCATCGGCGCAATCCTGCACGGGTGACGTACAACATAATGTCAGCGAAACTCCTAAACACGTGTCGGAGCGACTCAATCTTGAAGCGAGAATCGGTTCGACGCCGGGTCGATCTCGAATCCACCCGCGGCGATCCTCTGTATCCAGCGGGCTGTCTGCAGTGCGCCGCCGAAGGCAAAGAAATGCGGCGCGACGATTTGCGGCGAAAGCGGCGCCGCCAGGAGAGCGAGCAGGTGTTGATCCGGGCTGAGCGCGAGATGCGGAGCATGCGCGGCCGCATTGAGATTGCGCATCAAGGCGCGCATCGACGCGCCGATGCCGCAGTGAATGGCGAAATGCAGGAGCCTGGACACGGGCGCTGGTCCGGCGATGCCCACGCGTATGGGTAGCTCGATCCGGCGCCTCACCAACTCATGTTCCCAGGATCCGAAAGCGCCGGCATTCAGTCCGAATTGCGTGACGATATGCATGCCGAGCCCGGCACGCTTGGCAAAGGCCTGCTTGCTCTGGAGCGCCTCCCACAGCAGCGAATTAGCCACTGCATTGTGACCCTCGGGGTGTCCCGCGACGCCGATTCGGGTGATTCCGCAGTCCTCGAGCACGCGCGTCCCGAGGATGTCCTCGGTGCTCGAGAATTCGCCGAGCGGCCGTGGCGCATCGCCGCCGATCAGCAAGATCTGCTCAACGCCGGCGGCCCGTAAGCTGACCAGGGCGCTACGCAGCGTTCGCATGTCGGGAATTTTGCGTACCGCAATGTGCGGCGTCGCCACAAATCCTGCATCACGTACCGCAAGCGCCGCGTGAATTACCTGGGCGAAGCCAGCGTTCGGGGTATGCGCGACATAGACCGGCGTGCCCGAGGCGAGTATCGAGGCGAGCTCGGGAAGGCGCTTCTCCTCCGATGGCGTGATTTCGGTGGATGCGCGCTGCATGAAGGACACGATCCGCTGCTTGAAGGCGAGTGTCGGCGGTTCGCGACGCGGTTCACCTACGAGCATGGACAGCCAATCGGAAGCATAAACGTCCTAGTTTTGGACCCGCCGGGTCTGACAAAATTATCAGTGTTTCTCCTACACCGAGCAAATGTGTCGCTGTGGAAAATCGAAACGAAGCTCGATGAATCGGTCGCGAAACTATCCATGATCTTGACTTTTTCGCTGTTGCTGTTGGCTTTCGGCCTGCTGGTGCTGTCTGGCTTACTCGGCGTGCTGCGCGAGATGATAGAGCGCAGCGACGATGTGCCGATTTTTGCGGATCAAGCCGCCGAGCAACGTGCCGACTGCGGCGAAATCAGATCTCAATTTGCCTGGCAATCTCGATTACATTCTCGGGGGCCAGATTGAATCGATCCACCACCTTGACCGAATTGCGGTAGAGGAACGCGAACAGCGCCAAACGCCACCCCCTCAAGCTCGAGTTGTGTCGCTTATGAACGACCAAATCCCGCGCTGCCACGAATAGAGCCTTGTCAAAATCAACCGCCGCTTCGAGACCGCGCGCGCGCGTGAGCGCCTGCCGCAGGTCTGGAATTTCGAAAAAGCCGAAGCGGGCGACGACCTGCCACAGTCCTTCGCCGGTGTGATCGACGACGCTGCAGGTCGGGCCGACGATTCGCGGCGTGTTCTCGAACAACACGCTCAAGGCGATGGCGTTGCGCGGCAGGACACCAGCGAAATGCGCATGCGCCATCACCAGACCCGAGACTTTTTGCGTGCCCGTCCTGGTGATGAACACCGTGGTCCCGTCCACCCGCGGAATCATGCCATTCTTGAGGTCGCTCAGGAACTGTTCCGCCGCTTCCGGAGGCTGCGCGAGCGTGGCGTGCACCGCCTCGACGCCGCGCCGCCACGTAGTCATGATCACGAACAAGAGTGCGGCGAAGGTCAAGGGCAGCCAGCCGCCGTCGGCGATCTTGAGGAGATTCGCCGCAAAAAAGCTGCCATCGACGATGAGAAAAATCCCGGCGACGACAAGCGCGATGAGCGTAGGCCAGCGCCACTCAACGCGCATGGCCCGATACAACAAGAACGTAGTGAGCAGCATGGTAGTCGACACCGCCGTGCCATACGCACCCGCCAAGCGATCGGAACTGCCGAATGCCACGGTGGTCGCAATCGTGGCCAGCATCAGCATCCAATTGACCACCGGCACATAGATCTGGCCATAGACTTGGTCGGACGTCTGGCGGATCGAGACGCCCGGCAACCAGCCGAGCTGCATCGCTTGGCGCGTCATGGAAAAAGAACCGGTGATGATCGCCTGGCTGGCGATGATGGTCGCGAGCGTCGCGAGCAGCACGAGCGGATAGATCGACCACGCCGGCGCCATTTGAAAGAACGGGTTGCCGGTGACGGTGCCTTTGTCGATGAGAAACGCGGTCTGCCCGGCATAGCTTAGAAGCAGTGACGGCAACACGATGCAGTACCACGAGTAGCGGATGGGACCCTTACCGAAATGTCCCATGTCGGCATAGAGCGCTTCCCCGCCGGTGATCGCCAAAAATACGCCGCCAAGCACGAAAAAACCCGCGCGGCCCGATTTGACCATGAAGTGGACGGCGTAGCGCGGGTCGAGCGCCGCGACAACCCCCGGATGGTGCACAATCGCCGCGACACCGAGGACCGCAATGACGAAGAACCACAGCATCATCACCGGCCCGAAGGCGCGGCCGATTTTTTCGGTTCCGAAACGCTGCGCGCCGAACAGGCACAGCAAAATGACGACGGCCATCGGCATCACGTACGGTTTGAGCGCGGCGGTTGCCACATTGACTCCTTCGAGTGCGCTCAATACTGAGATAGCCGGCGTGATGACGCCATCGCCATAGATGAGCGCCGCGCCCAACAAGCCCATTCCCGTCAGCAACAAAAATCCGGGCTTGAAGCCGTTCGCGCCGACGAGCGACATCAATGCCAGAATTCCGCCTTCGCCACGGTTATCGGCGCGCATGACGAATAGGCAGTACTTGATCGATATCGTGACGATCAGGGTCCAGACGATCAGCGACAGAATCCCGAGTGCGCTTTGCGTCGAGAATTGACCGCCGGTGGCCTGCACCACGGTTTGCAGGGTGTACAAGGGACTCGTGCCCAAATCGCCGAAGACGACACCTAGCGCGCTCAGCGCGGCCCACGGGCCGGGCGTCGGCGAGCGGGCGGAGTCGTGCGGCGGTTCAAGCGCCATGCATGCCTGTCTTGCTGGTTTGCACAATGAAAGGTATCAGGAAAGCAGGCTCGCGGGGCGATGATTCGGCCCGCCGTAGGCTCTCTCCCACAGTCAAATCCGAGTTAAACGGTTGCCGCGCCCGGCCTGGCGAGCGTAGCTTGAATCTCGAGCGTAGCTTGAATCTTGATGAA
>CAYRAC010000373.1:0-4739 GCA_964422045.1 uncultured Steroidobacteraceae bacterium | reverse complement strand
GAAGGAGGAAGTACGTGCAATGACCCTAAGAGCACTCACCTGCGACAGTGCATTGATCAGTTCCTCGGTCATGCCGTCGGAAAAATACTCCTGCTGTGCATCTCCGCTCAGATTGGTAAGCGGCAACACCGCAATCGAGTGCGGCGGTGGATTGAAGGCGGTGGCCGGAGCGCTCTGAGCTGCGGACCCCGGTGCCGCTCCAACCTCCGCGCCACGCTTCAACGGGGCAAGTCGGTTTGCCACGAAAAAACCGAGTGCGACGACCACGGCGATCGTCGCGAGGAGCGCCGCCCTCGACCGCCAGGAGGCCAGGGCGGCCTTTGGGGTCGTCGTCACAGCACGCCCGCGAGCGACAGCCGAGGCGGTCCCGGTCGGCTCCTGTAGCAGCTCCCCTGACAGCAGACGCCGGACACGCTCGACGAAGCCAGCGGGTGTGACCCCGCCCGACAGGTGCGTCCACTGCACCTCCCGAAACCGCTCCGGTACCCGCTCGTCATCGTCACGCGTGTCGTCGATGACCACCGGCAATAGGAAAGCTTGGTCGGAAGCGATCAGGTGGGAGCGATCGACCGCAAGCTTCCACTCGAGACGGAAATAGCCCTCGACGCGATCGTGCGTGTTCCGGGAGACGACCGGGAGGAACAAGGAGCAGGTCTTGATCTGCTTGCGGATCGACTGGTCCCAGGCGTCCCCGCCCCGCAGTTCGCTTCGGTCAAACCAAACCTCAATGCCCGAGGCGCGCAACGCATCGCAAATGTGCTTGGCAGCCTCGGCATCCTGCGAGGCGTAGCTGATGAACACGGCCGGTGTGCGGACGTTCGCCTTGTCCTCGCCAACGCCTTCGACCATCTCCAGCCCCCCGGGACAATTGTTTGGCATCCTCACCGATGTCGTTCGGACTGGCAACCGGGGTTGATTCGGAGGCCAGGGATGTCCGCTTCAGGGCAGTGATTTTAGGCAGCCGACTGCACCAAACACCGCCGATCCCACTTCGTCGCCCCGGCAGATTAAGATGGCCAACGGCACATCCAGACAGGCAGTCTTGAAGGATTTTCCAACTACTCGGATCGTAAATTCCGACAGCACGAGATTCCCGTCTATCGGCTCATACGTACTGTTAAGCCACTCCCATTCAAGCCATTCGCAGTTGGGGCGCAAGACGCGAAACTTGTTACGCGCAATCACGAACGAAAACGGAACTCCATCGGACTTGGTCGCCCAAGTGCCCTCTATGAGACGCGCCGCATCCCTCGGATCATCGGTGCCGGGTTCGACGAATTCGGGAGGAGGGCTCGCTAGACACTGGCTCATCAGCAGAAGCGCGATCGCCGTATTTTCTTATGGGGACCCGCTCCACCATCGAAGCACTCCGTCGCAACGATCCAGTCTACAATTATACCGGATCGAGCGAGATTCGGTCTCGCGATCCCGGGCTTGATGTGAGTGGGACCCTGCTGACCATTCCGCGCTATCCTCGCCCGCCGCACATCATCGACCGCGTTTGACCCCTATGCGACGGTCGTGACCATCCGCTCCAGGAAGGCCACTAAACCATTGGAACTGGTGACGCCATCATTCCGGGAGATTGATCTTGCGGAGGAAGGCTAGATAGCGCGGATCTCTATCGAGGTTTTTTATCCTAAGGTCCACCTTTAGGGCATAGAGACCCGGATCCTTTTGGGTGTAGGCGCGTTCGAACCATTGAACAGCTTCACCAGGCTGTCGTACAGCATCCTGCCGTTGACGACTGTCCCCCTCCCGAGGTAGCTGATGCATTGGTGGACATCAGATTGCTGGATCACATCATCGTCGGCGACGGGGCCAGCGTATCTCTCGCGGAACGTGGGCTTGTCTGATTCAGTGGACGGATTCGGGAACCGTGAACGCAAAGGCAAAGAATGCAGCGACGCCGAGGAAGGCGAACGCCACTAGATAATTCCAGGCGAGCCTCTCTTTGAGAAAGAAAATTGCAAACACGATGAAGACCGAGATGGTTATCACTTCTTGGATGATCTTGAGTTGAAATCCTGAGAACTGGACGAAGCCGAGGCGATTGGCAGGCACAGCCAGGCAATATTCGAGCAGCGCGATAGCCCAAGAGACGAGGATTGCTTTCCACAGCGGCCAGTCATGCCCGTACTTCAGGTGCCCATACCAGGCGAAGGTCATGAAGATGTTCGATAACGTCAATAAAAAAATGGTGCTCATGGGTGCTCGGTTAGATAGCTCTTTTCTCGTGTTTCTGGCATGAAAAAGTAGAGAATGCAGAATGCCGCGGCGGCGATCGCGGCAAGGAAGAGAAATCCCGTGTTGAAGCCAGCATGATGGACAATGGCGCCGGCGATGGTTTGACTGAGAGAAGCGCCAATGCCGACCGCCGTCGCAATCGCTCCAATGGTGACATTGAATCGACCGGAACCTTGAGTCAGGTCGGCAATTACAAGTATTGAGACCACGCCGAATATGCCAGCTCCAATTCCATCGAACACTTGGATCGCGACCAATGCAAGCGTATTGCTGGTGAATGTGTACAGAACCGCCCGTATCGGCAGTACGCCAAAGGCAATCAGGAGCAGCGGTTTCCTTCCCCATGAACCCGCTTTTCGTCCGGACCAGGCGGCGATCAGGGTGATGACGAGCTGTGTCGTCACGACGCACGCTGACATGAACATCATTGAACTGCGGCCGTGGCCCTTGGCCAGCATTTCGCCTAGAAGCGGCAACATTGCGGCGTTCGCAAAATGAAACATCACGGCACAGATCAGAAAGATGACCAGGGGACGCTCCTTCAAGAGCGCGGCTGCCGCCACAGGCTTGCCGTCGGTAGCACCTTTCTTGGCGCCCCGCGCTCGCTCGTAGTCGATTTCCTCGGCGCGGATTTCGCGTAAGGCGAAGAATGTGGGCAGCGTGCAAAACACGACGAAAAAGAAAATGCTGCGATTGGAGACGAAGTATCCGAGTACACCCATTGAGACAGCTGCGACGACGTTGCCTGCGGAATTGAACGACTGGTTGCGCCCCTGCCGGGCGTCGAACAAGTGGTGACCGACGATCCCGAGCGAAATGGCGCAGATGGCCGGCCCGAAAATGCTGGAGGTCCCGCCGATGAGCACCTGGGCCGCCATGACTGACCAAAACGTAGGTACCAATGCGATCAGCAGCGCCCCTAAGGCCAATGCACCGATGCCGGCGGCGATCAGTGTGCGCTTCCCGTGGACCTGGTCAACTAAGGCACCTGCGGGTGTTTGGGAAAGGATTCCGGCGATTCCGCCCACACTAAGCGCGACTCCAACGCGTTCTTCGTTCCACCCATAGCCGGCAAGGTAGATTGCGAGGAAAGGCCCGACTCCTGTCTGGACGTCCGCGAGAAAGAAATTCAGCCAGTCCAACCCTCGAAGCGAACCCTTTGAGGGCGGGCGTATTGGAGACTCCGCGCTAGATGGATCCCGTTCCAATAGCGCTTTTGCGGACTCGCTCATGAGAGCTACCAATAGCACGCAAGTCCACCGGGTTAATGTAGGTGTAGGCCGACTCTGGTGTTTTTGTATGCCGCGCGCGAAATTAGTCTCGGGACTCACACCTATTTTTGGGCGTTCCAGGGACGCTTTTGCTCTTGCTAGGGGAGAACAGTACGTTGGCAACAGGGATGGCGGTCAGCGCGCCGAGCATCTGTGCGAGGACGAACGCGGGTACGTGGGATGGCGAGATTCCGGCGAACGTGTTCGATAGCGCTCGCGCAATCGTGATTGCGGGATTCGCGAACGAAGTGGAGGAAGTGAACCAGTAGGCCGCTCCGATCCAGGCGGCGACCATCCAAGGTGCGTCCTGTGCCTTTCGATGACCCAAGATCACCAGCAGCAGTCCGAGCGTCGCGACATACTCGGCGAGCCACTGTGCGATTCCGGTCCGCTCATGAACCGAGGATTGGATTAGGGGCAGCGAGAACATGGCGTGTGCCAGGATTGCTCCCGCGCAGCAGCCAATGATCTGTATGGCCCCATAGGCGACGGCGGCGCGCCAGGATAGCGTGCCGCGAAGCGCTTGGACCAGGGAGACCGCCGGATTGAAGTGGGCGCCGCTCACGGGTCCCAACAGCGCGATCAAAGTAGCGAGCACCGCAACGGTGGCCCCCGTATTGGCGATGAGCGCGACGGCAAGGTTTCCTGCGGCGAGGCGTTCGGCCATGATTCCGGAGCCGATCACGGCGGCCGCAAGCAGCAGTGAACCCAAACCTTCTGCGGCAAGACGGCGCAGCATGACCCTAGGCTTGCCTCGCGGACGGCGGTTGTCCGATGGCGTGCAGTTTCTCGCGCAGCGTCATTTGATCGAGCGAGGCGATTGGCAGCTGTACGAAGAGCTTGATCCGGGTTTCGAGTTCCATCAGCGCCTTGCGGAATGCAAAGGCCTTGTCCGCATCGGAGCCTGCAGCGGCTGCCGGATCGGCGATGCCCCAGTGCGCTGTCATGGGCTTACCCGGCCACACGGGACACACTTCGCCGGCTGCGTTATCGCAGACCGTGAAGATGAAGTCGATCGGCGGCGCTCCCGGCGCCGCGAACTCGTCCCAGCTCTTGCTGCGCAAACCCTCATAAGGCAGATGCGTGCGTTTGAGCAGATCGATCGCGAGCGGATGAACCTCCCCTGTTGGGAAGCTCCCGGCACTGAAGGCTTTGAACCTGCCCTTACCTAGAGTGTTCAACAGCGCTTCGGCCAGGATGCTGCGCGCCGAGTTGCCGGTG
>CAYRAC010000372.1:3349-4771 GCA_964422045.1 uncultured Steroidobacteraceae bacterium | reverse complement strand
CCCGAGATCCCCATAGATCGCCTTGTAGGGTTCAAGTCTGATGACTTCTGCAAAAGCCGCAACCGCCTCCTCATACCGGCGTGCCGCATAGAGCGCCCGGCCGAGCCATCCATGGATTTCACGCGCGACCGGGTCGAGCACGACGGCGCGGCGGGCGGCCGCAATGCCCGCATCGAAGTGCCCCATGTTGGCTGCAAATAAGCCGCTTCGCCGCAAAACCTCCGCATTGCCCGGCGCGAGCGAAAGCGCCCGCTCGTATTCGTCATTCGCCTGCGCGAAGTCGAGGGTTCCATTTTCCGAAACGAACGCCAATGCGAGGTGGGCCTGGGCCAGATCCGGCGCGAGCTCGAGCGCCTGACGCGCATCGGCTTGCGCCTTGTCAAGGCCTGCACGCACCGCCGCTGCGGTCGTGGCCTCCCCGGCGTAAGAAGAAAACGCCATCGATCGGCCTGCGAACGCGAGCGCATAGTGTGGATCGAGGCGAATGGCTTCCGTGTACGCGGCGATGGCGGTCGGAGTGTCTTTGCCTTCGTTTCTCGCGATATATGCCTTTGCCCCGCGCAGATAGGCATCGAAAGCGGCCGGATTGCGCGTCCCGCCGAGCTCGATTTTGGCTGCGATATCGCCGAGCAGCGTGACTTTCATGGCGCTCGCCACAGCCGTCGCAATCTCGGTCTGAAGCTTCAGCACATCACCTAAGTCCCGGTCATAGGTCTTCGACCACAAGTGAAAGCCCGTGACGGCATTGATTAGCTGCGCGGTGACGCGGATGGTATTCGCGGAGCGCCGGACGCTCCCTTCGAGGACTGCGCCGACATTGAGCTTGTGAGCAACGGTGGCAATGTCCGGGTGTTCTTTGAAGGAGAACGAGGAGGTGCGCGCTGCGACCTGTAGTCCAACGATCTCGGCAAGGGAATTCAGCAATTCCTCCGTCAGCCCCTCGGAGAAGTACTCCTGTTCCTTGTCTACGCTCAGGTTCACGAATGGCAGCACCGCAATCGAATGCGGCGGCGGGTTGAAGGCGGCAGCCGGAGCATTGTGAGGCGCCTGTGCCGTTCCAATCTCCGCGCCTCGGTTCGAGAGGACGAGTCGGTTTGTTACCAGGTAACCGAGTGCGACGACGAGCACGGCAATCGTCGGGAGCAGCACCGCCTTCGCCCGCCAGGAGGCGGACACTGGCTTTCCGGTTGGCGCTGCCGCCGACATGCGAGCGGCGGCCGAGGCGGTCCCGGCTGTTTGCTGTGACAACTCCCCTGCCAGCAGTCGCCGCACACGCTCGACGAAACCGGTCGGTGTGACCCCGTCCCGCAGGTGCGTCCAATGCACATCCCGGAACCGCTCCGGCACGCGTTCATCATCATCACGCGTGTCGTCGATGACCGCGGGCAACAGGAAAGCTTTGTCGGCGGCCATCAGGTATCA
>CAYRAC010000372.1:1555-3339 GCA_964422045.1 uncultured Steroidobacteraceae bacterium | reverse complement strand
GAGCTTCCACTCCAGACGGAAATACCCCTCGTCGCGATTGTGGGTGTTACGGGAGATGACCGGGAGGAATAAGGCGCACGTCTTGATTTGCCTGCGGATCGACTGGTCCCAGGCATCCCCGCTCCGCAGTTCGCTCTGGTCGAACCAGACTTCAATGCCCGCGGCTCGGAGTGCTTCGCAGATACGACCAGCCGCTTCAGCATCCTGCGAGGCGTAGCTGATGAAAACGGCATGCGAAATCTCGTTCAAGGTGAGCGGCCACCCTCGACCATGTCGAGCATCCCCTGTTTGCTCGAATGGTCGCGGATTCCCCTGGGGTTGGCAACCAAGCCATGGATGGGAGACGTGGAACGACCGGTATCGGTAGTTGCGCGCGATCTGCGTCATCCACGAGTTGTCAGGATGAGGGGTAATGCCGGCGACGCGTACCGATCGGGAGGCGATGTCGATGAAGAACAGTACGTATTGCGTGACGAGACCCCTCATCGTACCGACTTCGACGCTCAGGAAGTCGGTGGCCGTCAGACATTCCCAGTGCGCCTCCAGAAACGTCGACCATCGCGGGTGTGCGTCTCGCTCGGGAGCGGGCTCGATCCCGTTTTCCCTCCGAGAAGAATGGACTGCGAGTGGTGCTGGCGTAATTGCAGCAGTGACCGATTGGGCAAGTGGATCGACATGCACCGTCATCCGACAACGTCCGGTAACAGCCATCCTTTGAAGGGGGTGCCTTTGGGGGTATGGGTACCGAATCGAAATCAGAAATCGCTTAAATTGCCGGCGATTTCTACGTGATTTCGGTTCCGTCCCGGGGAGCCAATAAATCAACTAGTTACGATTCTTTCCTAAGGAATTTGCTACGCTATTCTCGCGTAGGCAATTGAGACCACAATCGGACAGCTGTGAACGTCCGGTTCCGAGCAGCCAACTTAATTATGGCGGGAAACGCAGCCGGGCTTCGATCGCCTTGAACTGGGGCTCGTTGCGGATCGGATCGAGCGTCCAATCCACTTTCATGGATAGCAGCTCAAAATTGTGGACGCGCTCGGCTTGGGTCAGCCACTGCAGCGCGGCCGCCTTGTCTCCCCACTGTGCGTATAGCCCGGCAAGATCGTATTCCTCATCGTAGCGTCCCGGAACGGCCTTGAATTTTTCCAATTCACGCTCAGCGTCGGCTTGGCGTCCGAGCGTATGGTATACGAGCGCCAAGCAGTAGTGACGGTCGTCCTCGTCGAGGGGCATCGAGGGCGACTCGCAAGTCATCCGTGCCTTTTCGATCTGCCCTGAAGCAATCAGTGTGTGCGGTATCAGCGACTCGAGGGAGTGCGAGCCAGGGGACAGCACCATGGCCTCGTCCAACACCGTCAGCGCCTCGCCATAGCGGCGCGCAAAGATCAAAACCTCTGCCAGAACCTGACGCGTTCGGGCGGTCTGGGGGTCCAGGCTTACGGCGCGGCGCGCAGCGGTCAGGGCGGGATCGAAATGGCCCAACACGGAAGCGAACCAGGCAAAGCCCCGTTGCACCCAGGCGCTGCCCGGCGCGAGCGCCAAAGCCAGGCCGTACTCGCGAGCCGCTTCCGCGAGATCGGGCACTCCTCGATAATCGGCATAGGCGAGTACGAGATGCGCCTCTCCGAGTTGGGGCGCGAGCGCCACGGCACGCTTGGCGGCCGCGCGTGCTTGGCTAATCAGGTCCGGTCGAATCCTTGGATCATCGGGATACTTGTAAATGTAATCGAGCGCAGCAGCCCGCCGCGCATAAGCCATGGCGAACTTCGGATCGAGAG
>CAYRAC010000372.1:0-1455 GCA_964422045.1 uncultured Steroidobacteraceae bacterium | reverse complement strand
CAGCTGAACCGTAATTCTCACCGTGTCGCCCGAACGGCGCACGCTGCCTTCCAAAACCGCACCGACATTCAATTTGCGGGCGATGGTCGCAACATCGACGTCTTTACCCTTGAACGAGAACGAGGAGGTTCGGGCGACCACTTGTATGTCGTCGAAGCGCGAAAGCGCATCCAAAAGTTCTTCACTGATGCCGTCAGAGAAATATTCCTGATTGGGATCCCTGCTCATGTTCACGAAGGGCAGGACGGCGATTGAGTGCGGCGGAGGGGCAAAAGCGGCAGGCGGGGGTGGCTGAGCCGGGAGGGTCGGGTTCGAACTTGCGGGTCGCGGATGCGCTCGCTCGTTCGAGTGCCAGGGCTTCTCGACGACAACGTAGGCAATCCCCGTCACGACGATGAGAGCAAGTGCCCCGACGATCGCTCTTCGGATCGGGTAAGTCGGTGCTTCGGTCGACTCTGGGGTTTTAGCGATCTGTGGCGCGTCACCTCGCACGCCGCGGAGAGCTTCGATGAGCTTCGGAAACTGCCGCTCGAAATGACCGCCGCTGGCGTCGAGCCATTGGGAGGTATTGAGGAAATATTCGAACGCCGCCGGCAGTGGCTCAGTGTCAATCTTGAGGGAAATCACGGGACGGCGCTTCGAGGCGGCGCGCTCGAGCTCTCGCAAGACATGGTGAGAGTGGGCGCCGTCCTTCGAGAGAATCAGCACAAGCGATGAAGCCGAATCGATGGCATGGACGATGGCATCCGCGTAAAACGTGCCCGCCATCACGTCGCGGGGTGCGATCCAGCAGCTGATGCCGGCATACTCGAGGGCTGCGACGAGGGCGTCGGCGACTGCCTTGTCCTGCGAGGCGTAGCTGATAAAGACTTTGGCTTCGGCAATGGAGGGCGGGCCGGTTGCCGGCTGTAACTGAGCGTTCTCCTCCGCTCGCTCTGGCATGCCGTTTTCCTTCTGGTTCTTCCGGCTATATTCTGGGATGGGACCGGGAGTTGGCAAATAAGGCCTTGTTAACGGAGAGGAGCGGAAGGCGGACGCTGGGGTGCAAGTACGATCGAGCGTGACGCGATTGGTTGGACAATTAGGGCGCCGAAGTTTGCTAGTCCGCCAGGCCCATGACGAATGCCAAAGCGATATTCAGTCGCGATATGTCTTTGTCGTCCAGGTGGCCGACCTGTCGCCCGACTCGCTCCCGCCGAACGGTGACGGGCTTGTCGGCCATCACCTGCGATCTAACTCGCAGTCCATTCTTCTCGGTCGGATCGATCGTCACCCGAAAATCAGGCGCATCGTTGCACTCGGAAGTCATCTGGCAGATGACCACAGACGCATGTTCGACCGGGAGTGCGTCTGTCTGCACAATCACCGCCGGACGTGGCTTACCGTAGTCGCCGGTTGCCGCAACTGTCACCACGTCGCCGCGCTTCATTGGGCATCAAATTCCGAAACCGACTC
>CAYRAC010000371.1:1411-4773 GCA_964422045.1 uncultured Steroidobacteraceae bacterium | reverse complement strand
CGCAGTTGTCATAACACCTTAAGCCGACGCATGCGCAAGTCTTCCAAGAAAACCGCTAAGCCGGCCCGCATTCGCCGCGCGCGCGATGCCCACAGCCGGCAGCGACAGCGCTTGATCGACGCCTGCATCTCCGCGTTGCATCTGTACGGTCCGTCGCGCACGACGGTGGAGAAGGTGACGGCGTTTGCGAAAATGTCGCCCGGCATCGTTCGGTTCTACTTCGCCTCGAAGGCGGCCATGCTGGTCGCATCATTGCAATTCCTATCGGCCGAGTTCGAGGAGCAGTTATTGGTGCCCGTGGCGCGGCTCAAATCCAGGCCGGTCGAGGCGCTGGAATTGATGGTCGATTTGTATCTTGACCCTGACATCGCCAGTCCTCGCAAAGTCTCGGTTTGGTATGCGTTTTGGGGCGAGGCGAGTTCACGCCAGGAATACTACGATATTTGCGGTCAAAAGGACGAGAGCTTTGCCGCCCTGGTGCGTGAGCTGATCGAACGGCTGATCGAGGCCACGTCGCGGCCGGAGCTCGATCCGGATGGAATCGCGCTCGGTCTCATTGGCGTCCTGGAAATGCTCTGGCAGGACTTTGCCTTCCGCAGCGAGGCGGAAATCGATCGTGCCGCCGCCAAACGCCGCGCCATGGCGTACCTGCGCTCGATTTTCCCCGGCCAATTCGCGCAAGCGCCGCCCGTCGGCAGCGTGCAGCTCGATAACCGTCTGCCGGGGTGGGTGTACGCCGATGCCCGACTGTTCGCGGTCGAGCGCGAAGCTTTATTCCGCGGCGCCTGGCAGATGGCGGCACACGAGTCGCAAATTCCGCAGCCGGGAGATTTTCTGAGCGTCGATCTCGGTGTCGAACGAGCGCTCCTGGTCCGCGATGCGGCGGGCGAGCTGCGCGCGTTTCGCAATAGCTGCAGCGAGGCCCCGCACATCCTGAACGCCGCCCTCAGCGGACACGTCGAGGTCATTCGTTGCGCGATTCACGGTCTGCAATTCGAGCTCGACGGCAGCCGCTTGGGCGAGCGCGGCAGGGCGGACCTGACGCCTTTGGACCTGCGTATGCTCGCGGGGCTGATTTTGGTCCGCTCCGAGCGAGTCCACGCGCCCCGCGCGGCCGATCCTTGGAGCGAATTTTCGCCGCCGGCCGGATTCCAGCCGATCGGGCCTCTCGGCGATGCGACGCTTGCGGCGGATTGGAAGCTCGTGATCGAACAGTGGCTGGCGTCGGCACAGCGCACGACATCGCGTCCGGACCCGCAGGCGTGGAGCGTTCGCCGCTACGTTAAGCTGCTGGCGCCTGCCGCGGATTGCGCGTGGCAGCGGCGATTCATAGCGCCGAATCACCTCATCGAACTGCGGCCGGACGGCTTTAGCCTATTGCAGGTGGTGCCGGCAGGGCCCGGCCAAAGCCGGGTGAGACGCTTCGACTACAGCGTGTGCGAGCCCAAGCGCCGGGCGCTCGCTGCCCGCTACCTGGCATCGCGTCTCAATCCGTACACGCGGCGGAGCGCCATTGCAATCGCTGAATCGACGCAGCAAGGCATTGCAACCTTTGGCCATGAGGTGGCGGCGGGAACTGAGTCCGCGCCGGCTGCGGTCGCGTTCCGCCGGCAACTCGCGGCCTGCGTCCCGATGCTGGCGCTGGCTCGGCCGCCGCACGAGATTTGAATAAATTCACTATACTGCGCGCGACCGCGCAACCAACGGGAGTACCCCATGAATCTGACGTCCCTGACTACCCAAGACTGGCACGCCCGTGCCAAGGCCGTGCGTTACGAGACGCGGCATTTCATCGACGGCCAATACACGGATTCGGACGCCCGCGGGCGCTTCACCGTGGTCAATCCGGCGACCGGCGAACCCTTGTGCGCGGTGAGCGCCGGCACCGCGGCCGACATCGACCTGGCCGTGGCAGCCGCCAAGCGCAGCTTCGCCGCGCGGGTCTGGAGCCGCAAAGCGCCGCGCGATCGCATGGCGATCATGGCAACCTACGCTCGGCTCCTGGAAGAGAACAACGAGAAATTCTCGCTCCTCGATACGCTGTGCATGGGCAAGCCGATCACCGATATGGTCACCATCGATGTGCCGGCGGCGGCGCGCAATTTTGCCTACTTCGGCGAACTGATCGACAAGATCGACGGCACCGTCACAGCGACCGCCCAGGATGCGTTCCACTACATTTTGCGCGAACCATTGGGAGTGGTTGGTTGCATCGTGCCGTGGAATTACCCGTTGCTGATGGCGGCCTGGAAAGTCGCGCCGGCGCTCGCGGCCGGAAATTCGGTGGTGTTGAAGCCGGCCGAACAATCGCCGCTGTCGGGCGCCTTGATGGCGCAGCTGTTCATTGAGGCGGGCGGCCCGCCGGGCGTGTTCAACGTCGTGAACGGCGTGGGCGAGGTCGCCGGCGCCGCCCTGGCGCTGCACAAGGACGTCGCCAAAATCGCCTTCACGGGCTCGACGGAAATCGGCAAGCAAATGTTGATCTACGCCGGCCAGTCGAATATGAAGCGCGTCAGCTTGGAGTGCGGCGGTAAAACCCCGCAGATATTTCTCGCCGATCTGCCCGATCTGGATACCGCGGTGACTTACGCGATCAACGGGATCTACGGCAACATGGGCGAAGTGTGCAACGCGGGATCGCGCTTGCTGCTGGATCGGCCCATTGCCAAGGAATTTCTGGCGCGCTTCATCGAGCGCGGCAAGGACGCGTATCGGGCGGGCGATCCGCTCGATCCCACCACCAATTTGGGGCCGCTGGTGACCGCCTCGCATCGAACGCGGGTGATGAGCTACATCACACGCGGCAAGTCGGAGGGCGCACGGCTCGAATTCGGCGGCACCTCGCCGGATCTTCCGGGAGCCTTCGTCAATCCGACGCTGTTCACCGGCGTGAACAATCGCATGACCATCGCGCAAGAGGAGATTTTCGGACCGGTGGCAGCGGCGATCGAAGTCGACGGTTTGAGCGAAGCGCTCGCGGTGGCCAACGACTCGATCTATGGATTGGCGGCCTCCGTCTGGACGCGCGATTTAAGCGTCGCCCACAAAACGGTTCGCGACCTGGAGGCGGGCGTCATTTGGGTGAATTGCTTCGACCACGGCGACATGACGCAACCCTTCGGCGGCTACAAACAGTCCGGGCAAGGCCGGGATAAGTGCGTGGAAAGCCTGCTCTCGTACACGCAGACCAAGTCCGCCTGGATCAACCTGGGCTGAGCGCGGCGGGCAGCGGGGTGCGGGCCGCGCTCAGGCGAATTGTTTGGGCGCGCTCGGCAGCGCGAATTCCGGGATCCGCTCGCGCAGCAGATTGTGGAATTCGAACATCCAGCGCTCGAGCTGCGACAAGGGACCCGGCTTGTAGC
>CAYRAC010000371.1:0-1401 GCA_964422045.1 uncultured Steroidobacteraceae bacterium | reverse complement strand
GTCCGCGCTGCACCCGACCGCACAGCCACTTATCCTCGTTGTTCACCTGCGTGTTGATGCGCGAGCTCAAGTAGCGCACCGCGCGCATTTCGCGCCGCTCATCGGGCAGGCCGAAAACGGCGCCGCGAATGGTGCATTTGCCTGGACCCGCCGGCAGCACTTGGAAAAAGTCCATCTGGTCGGGAAACACATCGATCCCCAGATTCGGCAGCGCGCTGTAGAAGCGCCAGCAACGGCGTTGCTCTTCGGGCAAATGGGTGGCGACGTTGCCGATCATGCGCTGATACAGTCCCTCCGCCCAGCGCGGCGAGTCCTGTTTGCGCAACCAGCTGATGCCGCGCGCGATCCCGGGCACCGAGGCCTGATCTTCGTAGTCCGGTGTGAACATGCGATACAGGCCGGGATGTCCGATGGGCACATGATACGACTCGAGATAGTTGTCCATCGCAATCTTCCAGTCGACATTCCAGGTCTCTTGGGAGATGGGTCCGAGCGGTACCATTTCTTCGAACCGATAGGGCAGGAATTCGTCGGCCAATTTCCCCCAGAGCTTCGCCACCGGCGGCGGATCGCCGCTCAGGCAGACGAACACGAAACCGAACGCAATATCGGTGCGAACCGTGCGCAGGCCATGCTGGGCGCGGTCGAGCCCCGGGAAGCTGTCGCGGACCGGCATGCCGATCAGGCCGCCGTCGTGACGATAGGTCCAACCGTGATAGGGGCAGGTGATGGTGGCGGGGCAGTTTCCCGAGCCATCCAACAGGCGCGCGCCGCGGTGCCGGCAAACATTGTGAAAGCCGCGGATCGAGCCATCGCGGTCGCGCAGCACCATGACACTTTCCGGACCCAGGTCGAACGTCTCGTAGTCACCCGGGTTCGGGATGGAATTGACGTGGCACACGATCTGCCAGCTGGGCAACAGAATGCGTTCGAGCTCGAGCCGGTTGAGCTCGCTGTTGCTGTAAACCCACGCCGGAAGGGCATGGGGCAGGGTGTCTGGCGTGGCGTCGGTGCGCGTCGCGACGGATAGGTTGGTCATGGCTTCCCCGACAGCGATTATATGATCATTTAATGTACTCTGAAGGCTGCAAGGTTGGCAAGTCGAAGCAGCGCAGCAGGGCAATTCAGCACGAAAGTGCCGATTCGGAGCGTCGTACGCGCAATTGCGGGGGCGTCTCCCACGCGCTTGCGGCGTGCATCCCAAGCATTTATTATATGATCATATAATAAATCTGGACGAGACCCGCGGCGAGTGCTACGGTCTCACAAAATCCTACCGATTGCCCATTCAAAATAAGGGGTACGTCATGGCCAGAAATCTGACCAAGAACAACGCGCATTTTCAGCGCGCCGTCAAACGCCTGCCGCTCGGTGTGGCTTCCAACTTCCGCTTCTGGGGGG
>CAYRAC010000370.1:1463-4778 GCA_964422045.1 uncultured Steroidobacteraceae bacterium | reverse complement strand
CCCGAGTGCCTATGCCGGTACAAGCTTTAAATACAGAGACAACCGACTGCCCATTGCGATTTGTGGCCAGCACCTTTTCCTCACCGTCGCAGTGCGGCCAGAACACGTAAGCCAGCATTCCAACCGCCAAGATCGCCACTGTGGCAGCACTTGCAGCGACGATTGATGCAGTTCTCCATATTGGCCGCATGGAATTTTCCTCGCAGACGATGTTCATCCAATATCCCAGAAGAAAGTGGCATCATCGTGGCAACATGGATCGTGTCTAGCATGCCGTTTCATGGCATGCTTCACGGGAAGTGACTTCCATCGCGCCTCGCAGATCATCTGCCGAAAGGTCCCGCTGCCGTTTAGAGCCGACTATCTTTTCTGTCGGGATCGGCGTCCCATCCGCCCGGCGCGCGCTCGACGGTCGACGAACAACTCGATCATCGCGTTGAGCTTGAACGATCTGGGCTGTTCGAAGGACCTGGCTCAATCGCTTATTGTCCACGATGTCGCCATGGTCAATCGTTCCAACTTTGTTGTAGGTGGAGTAGGGCAGTGAGTGCCCTGCTGCACGAATCTCGATACGCTCGTCTGGATACTGGAACACTTAGATGTATTTGCCGATGTAACGACGGTTGTCCGGCGTGTCTTCGATCAAGTACATCTTGCGCTCGTAACGCAACGTAAGACTGTCTGTGACCTTTCTGTACTCTCGCCAGGCAAAGATAGCGGCAAGATCTTCGTCTTTGCGTACGGCTCTGTGAGCATCATGGCGATCGAGCGGAAGCTTTCCGAATCGGCGATTGTAGTCTTCAATGAAGGTGGGCATGAACGCATTGGCGGCGTCGATGCTGGAGATCCGCTGCAATCTCAGCTCCTTCACCAGTCGGTCCTGGAGAGTCTGGTGCGCGCGCTCGACGCGTCCCTTGGCCGCCGGCGTGTTCGCACACAGTCCATCCATGTTGAGTTCGTAAAGCGCCCGTCCGAACTGTGTGGCCCTTGCCGGCTGCCGCAGGCTGCTTGTTGACCCGGAACACGCTCGCTTTGTCACTGTAGAACGCCAGAGGCTTTCCATAGCGCTCGAGATACATATGTGTCGCTTCAAAATAAGCAAACGTCGACTCGGCGCCTACGAACAGCAATCAATCGGCTCGTGGCATCGTCGACGTAGACCAGCGCCGTGCATGCCGGCGCGCGATCCTCAAACCAACGATGATCGCAGCCGTCGATCTGGACCAGTTCGCCCAGGCAAGCCCGGCGACTCCGTGGTTGCTGGATCTTCGGCGCCCGAAGTCGCCGCGGCATCCACGCCGTGGCGTTCTCTGAGCTTCTCCGCCGCCAATGTGGGCCCAAAATCGGCGTACGTTGACCTTAGAATCCCGAACGCGTGTTCCGCGACGTCGGCCTTCAGCCGCCGGTTACTGGGTCGATTGCGCAGCTTCGAGATTAGCCCGACGGGGCCTTGCTGCTCGTATTGACGGACAAGCCGGCGCACCTGGCGCGTAGTCAGTCCCAGCCGGGTCGCGACCGCGTGCTGCTTGAGTTGTCCGTCGATAAGTCCTTGAATGCACTTGAGCCGATTCAGTTCGCGCATCGTCATGGTCACCTTTGGTATCCGGATCATGGCCAATCTCCCAGACCGAAAAGACGATCAGCGGAGAGTGGACCACGGGGGCCAAAGCGGACATTTCTACTTAGCGGAAAGCGGACATTTCTATTTGGGTATCACACGCGCACTTCGTATAATAGATATTATGTTAAATGATGGGTATCCCGCCATAAGGCGGTGACCGCATGTGTCGCGCCTCAAAGATGTTGGCACCCTGCCAATAACCTTGAGTCCCGGTTTTGTAATGCCGCTCATGGGCCGTCAGTCTCAAAGTAACTGTCAATATCTAGCGCGAACATGCGATTTTGCAAGCGCGGTCAAGGTTCCTGTCATTGGGGCCGTAAATGGCGTCAATATCTGAACATAAACAATGTATTAAGAGTGAAAACTCAATGACATTCTTGGATGACAAGCACTTTGAGATTCGACCTAAATGCCGCTGGGGAATAGTCAATGACAATTCCGTCGTGAAGGGTCCGCTCGGTTCGCTTGCGGCCTACGCAGCTAGCCTATCGGGCAGCAATCGGTCGTACTCCCTCTTGACCACCGCATAACACTCGCAAACACGCTTCTCAATCCCCTGGCGGTTTAGCACCCGAATTCGACCGAGTACGTAGTCGATCAACCCGGCGTTATGCAATTTGAGTGCGCCTGCGGTCGCCCCCTCCAGAGGGACGCCCATCATGTTGGCGACCAATTGCTGCGTCATCACCATTTCCGTACCCTGCAAACGATCCAAGCTCAACAACAACCAGCGGCATAGTTGTTGGTCGAGAGAATGGTGGCGATTACACGCAGCAGTTTGCACCATTTGCGTAATCAGAGCCTGGGTGTACCGGAGCAGCAAGTGCAACACCGGACCGCCGCGTTGAAACTCTTCCTTCATGAATTGTGCCGTCAATCGGAAGCCGCCACCGGCACTTTGCACGACCGCCCGGCTCGGAGTGGAATCGCCACCCATGAAAAGGGCGACACCAACAACTCCTTCGTTGCCAACCACGGCGATCTCGGCCGAGTCACCGTTCTGCATGACGTATAGAAGCGATACGATCGTGGTCGTCGGAAAGTACACATGACTCAGCGTGCTGCCAGGCTCGTAGAGCACTTGTCCCAGCGGCATTTCGACGTGCTCAAGATGTGGTTGCCAGCGCTGCCACTCATCTGGCGGGAGAGCCGCGAGTAGGTGGTTGTGCTTAGGATGGGTCGACATATCTTTCATGGTGTTCCGCCTAGGACATCAGCCCGCCAATGAACAATGCGACGTCCCGCCGCCCCGCATGAGGCGCCCCATTTCCCGCTACGGCTCGCTATATCCGTGATCTGCGCACCAGAAACACGATGAGCGCGACAATAAGGATCGTTCCGAGAAGTCCCCCGCCGTAGTACATGTGAATCTCTTTATGTGCCTAAACTGCTATTAAAGCGCCATGCGCGCCTTGGCGTCGGTGCGCCAACGAACTGAGTGGCACTTCTTCATTGCGCGGCAACACGACCGGAGGATGCTGAGAGGGTTACCGAACAGAGGGCGCCGCAGATCCGTGCAATCGTTACAAACATTACGCACACCCAGGAGCAGACCGATGGACACGTACACTCAGGTGCCGCAACGCGTATTCGTCGACCTTTTGGCGGGCCTATCTGCGACTTCCTCGATGGATGCGCAGAGCGCTGCGATTGCATCAGAACGATGATCCAAAAGAGATGGGATGTGACCACCT
>CAYRAC010000370.1:0-1453 GCA_964422045.1 uncultured Steroidobacteraceae bacterium | reverse complement strand
ACCTGATAGAGGCCGATCATGAACAACATTCGCGGCGGCTTCGGTCAGCGGCCCGAGCCAACGCTGGGAGGCTGACCCGGGGCGCATCGGATCCACTTGCGGGCAGTGTCGACCGTTTGGACAGTAAGGCTCATCGTTCGGCCTGGCACTCGTCATCACCGGGTGCGGTGTAACCCAAGTAAAAGATGCCGATCCCGAAGCGGTCGCAACATTAAACGGGCTTCGCTATCCGAGCCCGGATGCGCAATTAGGTGAGCATCTGTACCCTCAAGAAAAGACGATCGCAAATAAGCTGTCGCTCGTGATCGAAGAATCCGTCCGTAAACAATACTCAGCGGGCGCCGCGCGATGGGATGCTCATCCGAAAGCCCACGGGTGTGTGAGAGCTGAATTCCGTATCAATGACACGTTGCCCGCAGCTCTCTCCAAAGGGATGTTCATTCCCGGTAAAACGTACCAGGCATGGATTCGGTTCTCAAACGGCTCCGCTGACCCGACGCACGCAGACATCAAAGGCGATGCGCGTGGTATGGCAATTAAAGTGTTAGGGGTACCCGGACTGAAGCTCCAAGAGGATGAAGCGGAATCTACGACACAAGATTTCATTATGATCAATCATCCGGTTTTCTTCGCTACCGACCCGGCGCGGTATCTGTCGTTTTTGGACGACGTTAACAGCGACCGCTTCTACCGCAAGCTGTTCATCCCTTTCGATCTTGGGGCCAAAGGCACACTGATCGCCTTGAAGACTGGCAGCTCGAAGATCTCCAACCCCGTGCAAGCCCGCTATTGGTCAATGGTGCCCTATCAGTTGGGCGCCGGTGATGACCGGCAGGCTGTGAAATATTCCGCGAGAGGCTGTTCTGCAGCGACGGATCCATTGCCAAGGAAGCCAGAGCATGATTTTTTGCGAGCGGCGCTTCGACACACCCTGCAAAGCGGCGATGCGTGCATGGAATTTTTGGTGCAACCGCGCACTTCCGAGAGCATGGACGTCGAGGATTCAAGGATTGAGTGGAAGGAGACAGCGGCTCCTTTCTACAAGCTAGCGACGATTCGTATACCGCAGCAGACTTTCGATACCCCTGAACAAAACACGTTTTGCGAAAATCTTTCCTTCACTCCCTGGCATGCGCTGCCGGAGCACAAGCCACTCGGCGTCACGAATCGACTGCGCAAAGTCATCTATGACCATATCAGCCGAGTTCGACATGAAATTAATGATGCCAAGCGCGAGGAACCTCAGGCGCAAAGAACAACCGATGCACATCGATACCCTCGGGAAATAGAAATCATTTCCCGTCCGAGATGAGGATTGCGATCTCGGTCTGCCAATTCTTCGAATTTGGCTCATCTGGAGGGCCAATCAGGTAATGCTCGACGCGACCCTCCCAACGCGTCACCTTTCGTTGCTCGGCCATCGCCCAAATGACGTGGCTTTGTTGCGCCCAAT
>CAYRAC010000369.1:0-4780 GCA_964422045.1 uncultured Steroidobacteraceae bacterium | reverse complement strand
CAGGCGAGACTGCTTGGGCCGCTGCTCAATTGCGGCAAATACATCTCGCGAAAATAATACGGATGCGGCAAGTCGATCTGTTGCAGCACCGGCAAACGCCCGGCTATGGCGGCCGACGTCGCCAGCAAGCTGCACAGCAATCCCACCGTGAGACGCGCGGCCGGCGGGTGGAACCCGCCGGCACGTCGCCGGACGCTCAAAACTTCTGCCCGAACTTGACTCCGATGGTGCGCGGCTGAGTCGGAATGATGTAGGGCTGGTTGCAGGTGGTCGTCGCGCATTCTACGAAACGCGTGAGCTGTGCGCGTTTGTCGAACACGTTGGTCACGTACAGCTGCGCCTGCAGGCCATTCTTTGCCGCCCCGGTCGACAGGTCGAACAGCGCGTACGCCGGCATGTCGCCGATGGTTTGCTGGTCGATGAGCCGCAACAGCGGCGTCGTGTCGGTTTGATACATGCCCGAGGCCTGCGCAAAGCCCTCCCAGTCGCCGATCGGAAATGACTCTCGGGCCACGAGATTCAGCTTGACCTTCGGTGCTATCGGCAGGCGCGTGCCGGCGGGTGCTTCCGGTCCGTTCGGCGCATTGCCCACCGCGTAGGAATTGACCTGGTTTGGGCAGTTCGTCGAGAGCGTCGTCGTGCCCGGAATCGTCGCCAGAGGACCGCAGTAATTCGCCGTCGTCACCGCATGTAGGAAGGTCAGGCCGCCGGACAGCAGCAAGCCGCCGCCCGCCGCCCACTCAAGATCGGTCTCCAATCCCTTGATCTGCGCCGACGCCGCGTTTTGTACCACGGTCACGCTGTTCGGGCCGAGGTAGAGGAATTGGAAGTTGTTCCAATCCTCGAGGAAGATCGCGCCATTCCAACGCAGCCGGTGTCCGTCCCACTGCGTCTTCCAACCCATTTCATAGTTCTTCAGTTGGTCCGCCTGATACGGCGGGAAAATCGCCTTGATCTCGGGGTCGTAAACGCGGTTGACGCCGCCCGGTCGGAAGCCCGTGGAGAAAGTGGCATAGACCAGGTGATCCGGGTCGAACTTGTAATTAAGGGTCAGGCGCTCGGTATGACCGGAACCATCCACCGTTTGGTTCAGGTCGGTGCATGGGGCGCCGTGGAAGGGCTGGTAATTGGGCTCCCCGCCCGTCCCACCCACCGGTCCGCAGATGTTCTGACCGGGATAGAATCCCGTCAGGTTCTGGTAGTTGGCAGAGTAACCGTAGAATCCCTGCAGCGAGTTCTCGTATTTGTAGAACCGCAGGCCCCCGGTCAGCGACCAGGCCGAGTCGATATCCCAGGTTGCCTGTCCGAAAACCGCTTTATCGCGATCGACACGCTCCTCGTCGGTGAGCCAAATCGTGTTATTGGCGACCCCAGGCATGACCAGATTTGCCGAGAGGCCCTGCGAGTTGTACACGTTCGGATTGCCGTCAAGGCCGGGCATGACATAATCTTCAAATATTTCATGTACTTGGCGCTGCGCAAAGACGCCGAAAGTCCCCTTGACCGCATACTGCTGCGGTGTGTTGATGCGCAGCTCATTGCTCCATTTGGTGTAATGGCCATTGGTGATCACGAACTCTTGCGGCTCGATCTGCGCAGAGACCCCCTTGACGCCTGCGCCGCTCAGCCAGTTGGCGCCGGACCCGAAGTACTTATCGTAGAAGTAGGAGTAGTCGCTATAGTCGTTGATCGAGTGGGTATTGCGCACCAGCCAGCCGCCGGAGTAGACGATGTCGAAGTCGCTCACCTTGCCCTCGACCGTGAGCGCGCTTTGCGTGAATGAATCATGCGTGCTCTCAGGGCCGGAGTGCACCAGCTGAAGATCGCCCACCGCCGGATCGAAACCAAATAATCCGTTGGCCGAGATCGCCTGGCCCATGAACGTCGGTGTGACGGTCCAATTGTCGCCGATATCGAGTTTCAGTGCGGCGCGCCCGCCCCGGGTCTCGCTGGTGTTGTAGTCCTTATCGACCCAGGCGGCATTATTGAGCGTGGTCCCGGAGGTGGGAAAGGTGCGCACGCCGTCGATGATGCCGGCCGCGGCATCGGTGCCGGCGACATTGTTGATGTACCCGCCGTCATGTTCATCCCAACCGACGAGCCGGATCGCCGCGACCGGCGAGAGCGGCATGTTGACATAGCCCTCGATGGTGGAGCCGTAGCGGCCGTGGTCGATGGAGTTGCCGCCGATGTCGTACGAGGCGGAGAATTTGCTCGGATCCGGCTTGTTGGTGATGATTCGGATCGTGCCGGCTTCCGAACTCGCGCCGTACAAGGTTCCCTGGGGGCCCTCCAGCACCTCGACGCGCGCGATATCGTACACATGAATATCGATCGTGCCGTCGATGGTCGTCACCGGTTGTTCGTCGAAATAGGTGCCGACGCTCGGCTGCGAAGCGGAATGGTTGCCGTCCTGGCCGCTGACGACGCCGCGCATGTACATGTGAGTCGTGCCGACACCGTTGCCGCCCTGACCAAGTCCTTTGACCGTCGTGACACCCGATAGATATTTCACGTAGTCGTCGATATTCACGATGTTGAGCTCTTCAAGCTTTTCGTTGCCGAGTGCCTGAATGCTGATCGGTACGTCTTGCAGATTCTCGGTGCGCTTCTGCGCCGTCACGACCACCTCCTCGAGGGTGTTCGACTCCGCATCGGGCGCGGCGTACACCGGAACCCCGGCGAGAATCGCCGAGATCGCCGACGCGAGCGGCAGAACGCGCCGCGCGCGTTGTCCGCGCACTCCGCAGGTTCGGTCAGAGCTGTGGTGCCCTGGTGTATTCAGTCGACTCATTGATTCATCCCCTTGTCGTTTTCAAAAAAAATCTGGCACGCTCGGATACGCGGGCAAGACAGCACCCAAGGCGTTTTTCAGCGGCTCGAGCCACGGCTCGAAATGCCGCCACTGATCCATGCCTTCGCGGAAAATTGGCCGCCGCACCTGCTCGGAGCTGGCGGTGCGCACGGCCCGCTCATTTTCGTAGAATCGCAGGCATCCTGCTTCGAACGGCAGCCGGCAATGCTCGAGGAGCCGCCGCACCTGCGCCTCCGTGTCCTGCACCAGCGACTCGTAAAAAACGCGGTGCGTACGGCCCGGCAAGACCGCGTCGAAATGCGCCATGAGTTCGACATAGTCGCGGTAGTACCGGCCGATATCGCCGAGATCGTAGGAAAAATTCTGCCCACGTGCGAAGTGCTGCTTGAATCCGGAGAAGCAGCAGCCAAGCGGATGGCGTCGCGCATCGATGATCGTCGCATTCGGCAAGATTAGATGGATCAGGCCGAGATACAGGCAGTTATTCGGCATCTTGTCGATGAAATAAGGCGCGTGCGTCTTGCGGTGGATTCGAGTGGAGGCGAGATAGCGCTCGCCCAAGGCGCCGAGCTGCGCCGGCGTCAAGGCGTTTACCGCGGCGAAAAAAGGCGCCTCCGCTTCCTCGATGTCGCTACGCTTCGCCTCTCGACCCATTAGCTCACGCGCGATCTGCGGGATGTCCGGCAGCTCCATGGTCCCCTCGACCAATGAGTGGCTCGACAAAATCTGCTCGAGCAACGTCGAGCCGGCGCGCGGCAACCCCACGATAAAGATCGGATCGGGAGCTGCGATGCCGGCGCCGGCGCGCGCGGCGAAAAAATCGGCGTCGAATCGCGCCTTCGAACGCTGCACAAAGCGCGTGTTCTCCTCGGCCGCATACGGAATCAGCCTGCGGCGGATGGCGTTGCCATTGGCGTAGTGCTCGAAGGAATCTTTGTACTGCGCGCGGTCCTCGAGCGCCTTCCCGAGGCAAAACTCGAAATGCAGGCGATCATCGTCGCTCAAGTCGACGCGCGCCAGCGCGCGCCGGACGGCCTCGAGGTCGGCGTCCGAGAATTGAAACGTCTTGAGGTTGGCGAGGCTCCAATAGGCTTCGCCCAATGTAGGCTGCATCGCGATCGCGCGGCGGTAAGCCGCGACACTCTCATCCGGGCGGCGCGCAGTTTTCAACGAATGGCCGTAGCTCATCCAGATTTTCGGCTGCCGCGGATATTCCTTGAGCACTGCCTCGTACACCCCGATCGACTGTGCGTACTCGCCCAAATTCGCGAGTATTGCGGCTTTGAGATTCAGGTAGCTGGGATTGCGCGGCTCCTTGGCCATGAGCCGCTCGATCTGCGACAGCGCCGCCGCCGCCTTGCCTTGTCGATTCAGTACCACCGCGTAGTTGTGCCGGGCCGCATCGAAACTGGGCGCCAGTTCCAAGCAGCGCTCGAGCAGGGTCTGCGCGTCGCCATAGCGGCGCAAGCGCGCGGCCACTTCGGCAAGCATGCGCAAGGCGGCGATATCAGTCGGGTGCGCCGCCAGATGGGCGCGCAGCCGCGCCTCGGCGATCGGCAGTTTATTCTCGACCAGCGCCGCGGCAGCCTCCATCAAGCGCGGATCCTTGGTTGCCGCTCGCAAGTAGCGGGCGCGAGCGTGATCGGCACCGCGCGGATCGCCGGCCGCGTCCAGCTCGTCGGCGAGCAGCCGCCAGGCATCCGTTGAGTCGGGCTTGAGGTGAGTCGCGCGACGCAACGACTCAGTCGCCTGCTCGCCTCGGCCCGCGGCACTGCGCGCCATTCCGAGTTCCAAATGAGCTGCAGCAGAACCTGGCTGCTCACGGGCGAGCGGCTCGAGAACTTCGAGTGCGAGCTGCGTTTGACCTGATAGTCGGTGCGAGACACCCAGAATCAGTCGGGCGCGCGGATGCCCCGGCACGGCTTTTAGAATTTCGCCGGCCTGCTCGGCCGCGAGAGCGGCATC
>CAYRAC010000368.1:0-4799 GCA_964422045.1 uncultured Steroidobacteraceae bacterium | reverse complement strand
CTTCGATGACGCGATATCCTTGAGCTTGTCGTTGGCAGCGCTATGATCCTTGACCATCATTGCGCCGAAATCCTTGATGCGTGGATTGTTTGATTTCTGCTGCGCGAGGTTGCCTGCGTCGACCTCCGCGAGGCCTCCCTGCGCGGCCTTCTTGTAGAAACTCGCATCGGGCGCTGCGTCGGCCGAATATGCAGCCACAGGAAGTAAAAGTGCCAAGCCTGCCAAGATATGCCTCATTTCAGTTCTCCGATAGTCTTGTGAAACCGCGCCGGTGCGCATCAAGCACTACTTTGCGCGCGAGACAGACGCGCATGAACCAGCGATACGCGCACGCGCGTGTAGGAAATTGTCTGATTTGGGTCGAGTCCAGGGGTGACTTGAAGGTCAACGAACGCTGGCGAAGAGTTCCTTGCTCAACAGATTTCCCATCAGCGCCCGCGGCTCGCGTCTGCTGAAGATGTGGTCGCCGCTGTCGACGATGCGCACGTGGCACTGCTGCTCGAGGCGCGCCAGTGCCGAGCCGGCCTGCAGCTTGAGCAAATCGATACCAGGCTCGCCGCGTGCAAACAGGAAGGTCACACCCACGCCACTCGCAACGATCCTTTCAAGCTCCCAGCCGAGATCGTTCGGCAATGGCACGCGCATTCGCCGCGCGGCATCGCGTAATACCGCCTCCGCGGCGAGTCGCACGCGCTGCAGATATATACCGCCGATGCGCATGATGTTCGCCTCGCCCTTCAGAACCCGGGCCCACGCCTCGACGGAGAACATGCGGCGGCGATACAAGCCTGGGTTATGCACCACCTCTGCGAGCTGTATCTGCTCGAGGGTCATGCCCTGCTTCCAAAAATAGTTCTGCGGATTGACCATCAAGATGCGGTTCAGCGCAAGGCCCGCCGCCGCCGCGCGCAACGCGTGATAGGCGCCGGAGCAAAGTCCGGCCACCGTAATATCGGTGGCGCCATAGCACGCGCGCATGTATTCGATCGTGCGCCGAATGTCATCGATCGCCTCTTCCGGAAACACTTCGTCATCGCGCTTGCCGGCGCGAGTCTCACTGTCGCCGATTCCGCCGAGGTCGACCCGCAGCGCGAAATAGCCGCGCCGGGCCCAGCGTCGCGCCAGCGATACATACATGCGGCTGGCGCCGATGTGGCTATCCGCGCCAGGATTCAGCAATATTACCGCGCGGCGCCGTTTCTCCTCGCGACGCGGTTCGCTGACAATGCCGAACAGGGAAATCCCGGCGGCAGGTATGGCGACGGGCCGCTCACGGATCAGGGTCAACCGCGAGCGCCGGTCCGACGGCTCTCCGATCATGATCTCGAGGGCAGGGGATTCCTCATCTCGACTCGATTGAGGCGGGTGTGGAGAACTCACTGCGCCTGCATGAGCAGGCGCGGTCAACCATTCCACGCATGCCGAGATCATGGTATGCGGGACCGCCGCGAATTGCGGGGCCGTCATCGACATCTCGATGAGGCCCGGCATGGTCCGGTAATCGCAGCGAATCGGCGAGCTCGAGAGCCGTTCGGCCCAGCGTTTGGCCGACGGCAACTTGTCGCCGTCGAGAATCAGCATGGAATTGACCGAAGGCGGCGCGCTTGACAGCAAGTCCACCTGCGTCAGCGCTTCGACGGTGGGTGCGGACAAGGTGAAGCCGCCTGCCTCGAGCGGCTGCGGGCCCGCGCGGCGCGCGGCGGCTTCCGCAGTTGATTCCAGCGAGCCGCTCAATGCGCTGCCCGCGAGTTGCGTCATGCGCAGCTCGCTTGCATACCGTCGGCCGCTCACCACGGGTCCGACTAAAATCATTGAGTCGATGCTCGGACTCTTCCCAGCCGCAAGCGTGGCAAGCAGGGCGCCCAACCGAATTCCCAACAGACAGATTCGATCGACGTCGGCGAGCACCTGCAGTTCGCGGCTCGCCGCGACGACGTCCTCCGACCACAGTTTAATGTGGTCGATATTTTCGTCCACATCACCCGAATCGCCTGTGCCGAGGTAGTCGAATCGCAGAGCGGGTATGCCGGCGCCTGCAAAGGCCTGGGCAAATTCGCGCACGCTGCGATGCGCGCAGATCGACTCATATCCGAAGGGACTGCAGATAACCACGCCGAGGCCGGCACGGCGCGGCGTCTTCGGCAGGTGCAGCCAGCCGAACAACCTGTTGGCACCTGACCGGAAGTATAGAGGCTGGGCATCGCCGGCCGGTGTCGTGATCCGACCATCCCTCTCAGCAGCGTTTGCGTACTGGATCATGTGTAAGGGAGTGTGTCGGATTTCTTTCGAGAACAACGCGACACGCGTCAGCGAAAATCCCCGAGATTTTCAGACATTGTCAAACTCGGCTGTAAGGCCGGAAAGTCACGCACGCCTGCTGAACATAAAATACGATCGGGGATGCTTAAGTCTCACGCCATAGGCGGGTCGGACTTCGCTGACGACCCCTCGCGACCAGCACCGCTGATCACGGCAGCCGGGCGGTACTAACTTTGCATTGCAAGATAGATTGTCTTGAACGCAATCGACAATGTCAGGAGGATGTAGTATGAGCAGCGCAGCGGCGGATAAGGCAGGCCTGGTGGACCCCGTCTCCAAGTACCCCAAGCCGCCTTTTCCCGAGCAAAAGCAGCCGTGGCCGGGGCTCGTTTCGAAGATGCAGCCCAAGCCAGATCACGGCGAGGCGAGCTACCAGGGCAGCGGGCGACTCAAGGGTCGCCGGGCGCTCATTACCGGTGGCGATTCGGGCATGGGGCGCGCGGCGGCCATTGCCTTCGCGCGAGAGGGGGCGGATGTTGCGATTAACTATCTGCCCGATGAAGAGCCGGACGCCGCGGAAGTCGTGAAGCTCATCCGCGACGCTGGAACCAAGGCACTGGCAATTCCCGGTGACCTCAGAAGCGAGGAATTCTGCCGGCAACTTGTCGCACAGGCGGCGGCGGGCCTTGGTGGACTCGACATCGTGGTGAGCAATGCGGGGCGCCAGCAATCGCACGACTCGTTGCTCGATATTTCGAGCGAAGAGTTCGACTGGACGATGAAAACCAATATCTATGCGCCGTTCTGGATCCTCAAAGCCGCCGTTCCGCATTTGAAGCCGGGCTCTTGCATCATCGCAACTGCGTCGGAGCAGGCTTACGATCCCTCGCCGGATCTGTATGACTATGCGCAAACGAAGGCGGCGACGATGAACTTCGTGAAGTCACTGGCGAAGCAACTCGCGAACAAGGGTATCAGGGTGAACGGCGTGGCCCCAGGCCCAGTATGGACTCCCCTTCAGATCAGCGGTGGCGCAAAACCTGAAAAGCAAAAGCAATTTGGCGCGCATACTCCGTTTGGCCGTGCCGGCATGCCGGGGGAACTGGCGGGAATATACGTTTTGCTCGCCGATAGCCAAGCAAGCTTCGCCACCGGCCAAATATATGGGTCTTCGGGCGGAGCGGGACAACCCTAGAAGCGGGCCACTTCTGCGTGTATTGCAGGGCTATATCAAACCTTCCTACCGATCGATGCATCCAATACCGAAGTGGCACATCGCATCCCGCTGGCGCTGATCATCGCGCTCGCTGTAGGCTCGGCCTCGGCGCTAGGCGAGTCCAGTGCGGCCGGTTCGCGCGCCGCGCAATTGCAGGATCTGGCGATTCTGCGTCGCGATGTGGCACTCGACCGCGCGTATTCCGATGAGCATCGCGCGCGTGCGTTGCAAGTCATCGCGGAATCGGAGGCGCGGGCCGGCCACTGGACGGCGGCCGAGTTCGAACTGCCCTTGGGCATTGCCGTCGATTCGGCTGACGGAATCGCCTGCACGGCTACAGAAGGTGATTGGAACATCCAATTTTACGATATCGCAACAGAGTCGGGTTTCGAGGAAACACTTCAGGGCGGGACGAGCGATCTCAACAGCGGCGCCGATGTCGAGTTCGATCCCGTCAATAAGCTGTTCTTGATCAACCAGCAGGTCTGCGGCGGACAGGAAGAAAACGGCTGCATCCAAATTTATGACGCCAGTGGAAATTGGGTTGAAACGGCAAACGGAAACGGATTCAGCCATATGGCTCTCAATCCAAACACGCGTACGGGCTTTTTGGAATTGAACGACAACGACAAGTTCGACGAACTCCAGTCATTCACCTATTGAATCGGTACCTTTTGCGCCGCGTGACTTTTCCGCGGAACGCCTTACATTGGGCGCATGAATGCACCTCACTCCGAGCCTCTGGTCCGCGAAGAGCGCCAGGGCGAAGTCGTCCGCGTCATCTTGAATAGGCCCACTTGATGGCTGCTGATGTCGCTTGGATACATCCTGTCATTGCGATCGCGGAAATAATTGTGATCGGAAAGCCTGCAGCTGAGACGACAAGAGCTCCAATGGCCATGCTGCAAATGAAGACGCTCGAGATCGACGAGCACAAGCAGGCTTACACGGGAGATGTAGTCGGGTGAACTGCGATCAGGTTACGTCGGCAGCCCTCTGATCGCTCGTTCGCCGAGCGATGGCACGCCGTGTAACATGAGGGTTCCGCGAAATTTCGTCTGGCCGCGCCCAGCGCAATCAGGAACCCCTGCCATGTCGGCTACTATTGCCACTCCTGCCGTCTTGCGTCTTCATCCCGATGACAACGTTGGCGTCGCCACGCGAACGATTTCGATCGGCGCACCGGTCGACATGACGGGGGGCGGAGCGGGAGTGGTCGCCGCCGAACGCGTGGAGATGGGGCACAAGATTGCTCTGGCACCGATTGTGCGTGGAACGCCGATTCGAAAATACGGACAGACGATCGGCTACGCCACCGCGGAGA
>CAYRAC010000367.1:0-4810 GCA_964422045.1 uncultured Steroidobacteraceae bacterium | reverse complement strand
AAACTGCGCGACCAGAGAGATACTTTGTCGGCGGCGAAATTGAACGACGACGACAGTGAGTTTCAGGTCGCAAGTCAGGGAGGTTCGCCTTGGGTCTAAGAACAGTCGATAAAACGGCCGACTTTGCGCGACAAACTGTCGAGCTGCCGGGCCCACTCAAGCGGGTCATCGCGATTTGCGCCGACTTAGTGATGATGCCGCTGGCTTTGTGGGCGGCAATTTGCCTCAAAACCGGTTACCCCACATTTTCACTCGGCGATTGGCCGGCGTACGCGTGCGTTGTTGCCGTCAGCATCCCAATTTTCGTGCGCCTGGGCTTGTACCGCGCCGTGATCCGATTTCTTGGGCACAAGGCTGTTTTCGCGGTCGCCTTTGCGGTACTGCTGGCGGGCATATTCCTCGGAATATTGGGCGTCGTCCTCAAGATCGCAGCGCTCTCGTGGAGCGTCGTAACGATTTATTCTTGCTTGACCCTGCTATATGTGGCCGGCTCCCGATTCGTGGTGCGGTATTACCTGCTCACCCGCTACATTCAACCGACCGTCGCGCGCGTGGCGATCTATGGTGCCGGCGACGCCGGCGCGCGACTCTCGACTGCCTTGTCGACTACCCGGGCCTTCGATCCGTTGGTGTTCATCGATGACAAGAAAAGCTTGCATGGGCGCATGGTAAACGGGATCAAGGTCTACCCTCCCGAGGAACTGCCGGCTCTGATCAAGGATCGTAATATCGACCGAGTTTTGTTGGCACTGCCGTCATTGACCCGGCGTCGGCGCCGGGAAATCTTAAGCTCTTTGGAGCCCCTTGGCGTGCATGTGCAAACCGTGCCGGAGTTCGAGCAGCTGGTGACCGGGAATGCTACGGTGGGCGATATCCGCGAGGTGGATGTCTGCGACCTGCTGGGACGTGATTCGGTACCCCCCAAGGCCGGTCTGTTCGATGCCTGTATCCGCGATCGAGTCGTGATGGTCACCGGCGCCGGCGGGTCCATTGGCTCCGAGCTGTGCCGGCAAATCATTGGCTTGGCGCCCAAGCGCTTGATCTTGTTCGAAATGTCCGAGCTGGCCCTGTACAACATCGAGCGCGAACTGCGTACTTTCGCCGATCAACATGCGCTGTCAGTCGAACTCGTCGGCCTCATCGGCAACGCGCATCACAAGTATCGCTTGCGCGACATCCTGCAGGCATACCGGGTGCAGACCGTGTACCACGCCGCCGCCTACAAGCACGTGCCGATCGTCGAGCAGAATGTGATTGAAGGAATTCACAACAACGTGATTGCCACGTGGTACGCGGCCGAAGCGGCGCACGAAACCGACGTGGATACCTTTGTTTTGGTGTCGACCGACAAGGCCGTGAATCCCACCAATGTCATGGGTGCGACCAAGCGTTTTGCGGAGATCGTCTTGCAGGGGCTGCATCGGCGCGGCAGCAAGACGCGGTTTTGCATGGTGCGTTTCGGCAATGTGCTCGCCTCGTCGGGTTCCGTGGTGCCGCTGTTCAATGAGCAGATCAAGGCAGGCGGCCCGGTCACGGTGACTCATCCCGAGGTGATTCGCTACTTCATGACCATCCCGGAAGCCGCTCAGCTGGTGATCCAAGCCGGTTCGATGGCGCAGGGCGGCGACGTGTTCGTGCTCGACATGGGGAAGCCCGTGCGTATCGATGATCTGGCGCGGCGAATGATCAATCTCATGGGATTGACGGTACGGGACGAGCAGCACCCTGACGGAGATATCGAAATCTCCTACACGGGCCTGCGGCCGGCGGAGAAACTCTACGAGGAATTGTTGATCGGCAACAATGTCACCGGTACCGAGCATCCCATGATTCTGCGGGCCATCGAGCACTCCCTGGCCTGGGAACGCGTCCAGGCGTTGCTCGAGGAGATCTTGGTGGCAATGAGCCGATTCGACTGCCACCGCGCCCTGCATTTGCTGGGCGAGGTGGTCGAGGAGTACAAGCCGGCCCCCGAGTCACACGATCTGGTGTGGGCGCGCCAAACCGCCATGACCGTCGATGACCGCAAAGTCACCAGTCTTAAGCCCCGGCGCATTGTAAGAAACACCGGACCCACCGATACTGCGCATCCGTAAATCGGGCATACGCCCGTGCATGAGGTATGGGTGTGTCAAACGGAACTATTCTGGTCACCGGCGGTGCCGGCTATATCGGCAGTCACGTGGTACGTCAATTGGGCGAGGCCGCCGAAAAGCTCATCGTCCTGGATAATTTGGGACGCGGCTTCAGGCAGGCGGTGACCGCGGGCGAGTTGGTGGTCGGCGATGTCGGCGATTATGCGCTCGTATCGGCGCTGTTGGCGCAACATCGGGTCGACACCGTCATGCATTTTGCCGCACATACGATTGTGCCCGAGTCGGTGGCTCACCCGCTCAGGTACTACGGCAACAATACCTGTTCCACGCGCACGCTGCTGCAGGCCTGCCTCGAGAATAACGTCAGAAACTTCGTGTTTTCCTCCACCGCCGCGGTCTACGGAATGCCGGACCAGGGCTACGCCGATGAGGATTCGCCGACTCGCCCCATCAATGCCTATGGGACCTCGAAACTCATGTGTGAATGGATGCTGCGCGATGTCGCTGCGGTGAGCGCTCTTCGCTACGTCGCTTTGCGATATTTCAATGTCGCAGGATCCGATCCCGGCGGCAGGATCGGTCAAGCGACGCAAGGCGCCACGCTGCTCACAAAGGTGGCCTGCGAAGCCATGGTTGGAAAACGGCCGCACGTGTCCGTGTTCGGCAGCGACTACCCGACCCCTGACGGGACCGGCATGCGGGATTACCTGCATGTCGAGGATCTCGCGGCCGCGCATTTGAACGCGCTCGATTATCTACGCCGCAACGGCAAGTCGCTGACCCTGAACGTAGGTTACGGGCACGGTTACTCGGTACGTGAGGTATTGCGCATGGTCGAGGCGGTCGGCGGCAAGCCGCTGGTCATTCGCGAGGAGGCGCGGCGCGCCGGCGACCCGGCATACCTGGTCGCGCGTGCCGATCGCATCCGCGCGGAACTCGGCTGGCAGCCCCGTTACGACGACTTGTCCGCGATCGTGAGCCACTCGTTGGCGTGGGAGCGGAAAATGTTGCGCGAGCCGTGGGTCTGATCGCGGCGGCTCAGCGCACGAATCGCCGCAGCCAAGGCACCAGCACGTCGAAGCTGAAGCCGTTGGTCGGATACAAATCCGAGATGAACGCATGCGTTTCTTCGGCACTGGCGTTAAGTTGTAAGCCATTGATCGCCAGGAATGTATAGGTCGTCGCGAACGCGGTGCGCTCGTTGCCGTCTATGAACGGATGATATTGGGCGAGACTCTCCCACAGCGCCGCGGATTCTTCGATCAAGTCGAGATAATGGCCGGTCTTCGCCCGAAACAGCGCCGCCTCCAAGTGTCCCGAACCGCGCATTCCGGGCCGTCCCCCGTAGCGCGCCAATTGGTCGGCATGCACGGCCAGTACTTCCGGCAACGTGAGGTAGTCCGTCATTTGGCCAACAGGCGGTAGAGCTCCGCGTATCTGTCGTGACTCCCGTGATAGGCGTTCATCACATGCTGGCGCGGGCGGGTGTTCTTGCGTTTTTCGACCAGATCCGCCAGCGCTTCATCGACCAGCGCCTGCAGCTGGCGACCCTCACTCGCCGCGAGGGCGCGAACCGCGGCGAGTATTTCCGAGGTGACTTGCGTGGCGAACTTCTCTTTGGCGGCGGACATCGTTTTCCCCAGTTGATGCATCATGATACATCATGATGGATCATGATGCTTTACTTGAAGTCCCAAAACCGCTAGTCTTCCGCGGCTCTTTTCCTAGCTAAATCAGAATATTACGCATGAGAATTACGATTTTTGGTTCCGGCTATGTGGGCCTGGTGACAGGTGCATGTCTGGCCGACGCCGGCAATCAGGTGGTGTGCGTCGATGTCGACGATCGTAAAATCGCGATGCTCAAGCGGGGCGAACTCCCCATCCACGAGCCCGGTCTCGACGAGATGGTCAAACGCAATTTCCAGGCGGGGCGATTGCGCTTCACCACGAGTGCCAAGGAAGGCGTGGCGCACGGTCTGTTTCAAATCATCGCGGTGGGCACCCCGCCCGACGAGGACGGCTCGGCGGACCTGCGCTATGTGTTGACGGTGGCGCGCGCGATCGGCGAGCACATGACCGGCTACAAAGTGGTAACCACGAAATCCACCGTGCCGGTGGGCACCGCCGATCGGGTACGCGAGGCGGTCAGCGAGGTGCTGGCCGCGCGCGGGCTCAGCGTCGAATTCGATGTCGTTTCGAATCCCGAATTTCTCAAGGAAGGGGCGGCCATCAACGATTTCATGAGACCCGACCGGGTGATCGTCGGTACCGACTCGGAACGCGCCACCGAACTGTTGAGATCTCTGTACGAGCCGTTCACCCACAATCGCGACCGGATGATCGTCATGGATGTGCGCTCATCGGAACTGACCAAGTACGCTGCCAACGCCATGCTCGCGACCAAAATCAGCTTCATGAATGAATTGGCCAATTTGGCCGAACATGTCGGCGCGGATATCGAGGCGGTACGGCTCGGCATCGGCTCCGACCCGCGCATCGGTTACGCATTCATCTATCCGGGCGTGGGCTACGGCGGGTCCTGTTTTCCCAAGGATGTGCAGGCGCTGAAACGATCGGCGGATGAAGTGGGTTTCGAGGCCAGCGTTCTGACGGCCGTGGAGAGCGTCAACAATCGTCAGAAGCACATTCTGTTCAACAAGATCAAGGCGCATTTTGGCGAGTTGCGCGGCAGGACCGTTGCGTTATGGGGCC
>CAYRAC010000366.1:0-4829 GCA_964422045.1 uncultured Steroidobacteraceae bacterium | reverse complement strand
TTGCCAAGCAGAATAACGGCCTCGCCACCGTGGTTGCGGTGGCGCAGGCGCAGCGACAAACGGCTCAAGCGCGCTATACGCTGGCAGCGGCCGAGGGCGCCGAGAGAACCGCACGCGCCAATCTCATTGCAGCCCTCGGCGTGCCTGCGGCTACGGAAATCGGCGTGCTCGATAGCGCAGAGATGCCGCTGCCGCCCGCTCCAGCCGACGGCGTGTCCAAGGCCATCGATCAAGCTCTCGCTCACCGGCCGGATGTGATCGCGGCGCTCGGCAAAGTCGATGCGGCCGAGGCCGCGCTTAAAGGCGAGCGGCGATCCTACTACCCCAAGATCGAACTCGCGGGGCAGGCCTTTCAGAATATCGGTTCGCTGAACTCCGACGGCGGCCCTTACTCGAATATTGATCGGCCCGGACAAAGCATTCTCCTGTCTTTCAGCGTCCCCCTCTTCGACGGCGGCATGCGGCGAAATCGCATCTCGATGGCCGATGCCAAAGCGCGCGAGGCGCAACAACAGCTGGCGGCCGCGCGCGACTCCGCCTCGCAACAGGTGGTGCGCGCCTACAATGGGTTGTTGACGAGCTTGGCCGAGTATGATGCCGCCACGGTCTTAAGTCAGGCCGCGCATACGGCCTACGATGCCGCGCTGCGTTCGTACCGCCAAGGGGTCGGAACCTATACGGATCTTGCCACCGAAGAGAACGCCGTCGTACAAGGCGACACGCAGGTTGAAGATGCCCGTGCGAACGCGCACACGGCCGCGGCTGCGCTGGCGCTCTCCATGGGAGCGATTGACATCGCGGATACGGGATCCGCACCTTGATTGATCTTAGATCGCGCTTGGATTGTCACGTAAGCGCCGCAGGCTCTCGGCGGCCGGTACGAAATAATAGGAGCCGGTCAACGGCTGGGTAAAGCGCGTCAGCGCATCGCGCGTGCCGGTCACGAGGCCCGCCATGCTCTCGAGCATTCTGGAAAGCCGCCGCTGGTCTGGGCTGAATCCGACGAACATCGTGCCATGATCAGCGACACTTCCATAGGGCATGTTGCGGCGAAAGATGTTCCCAAACTCATCCTGGTCGGTGCGCGCGACATGCGAATCCGATGACTTATTGTCAAGCTCGATGCTGTCGAGCTTGGTGCGCCCGATGATGTGCTCCTGCTCGGGAACCGACAGAGCTTCCCACTCAGCGACCTTGTGCTGCCACTTCTGCAGCAACAACACGCTGCCGGCAGCCCCGGGAACTCCTTCGGGCAAGAGTGCGGCGAGCGGAGCATCGAGCAGCGTCGGATTCTCCGAGCCATCGATGAAGCCGGTCAGATCGCGATCGTGACGGTAAGGCCAACTCGAGGTTTCTTCCCCTAGCGAGGCTAGGCCCGCGAGGTCATGGACGACTGCGCGGGCCATGTCGAAGACAATGTCGTAAGCACTGCCGGACAGCCATACCAGCGCGTCGTGCTGAGTGCTCGGCATCACGAATCCTTCCACCCCGCGGATTTCCTGGTTGAATCCTTGCACGCCCGGTGGTGCGTCAGGAGCGATATCGCGCCACAGCTCTGGCCGAAAGCCGATGACGAAGTTCACTCCTCCGGTGGTGGTGCGTGGTTCACGGATCGCGGCAATCGTCGTGGCGAACTCCTTGTACTTCTTCGCGTCGCGAAGGTCGAACTCCAAGTATGCGTGAGAGGAGGTTCCAAGAGCGAAGATGCCAGCTTGTGGTGTATACATGCAGGCATAATATCAGTGGACTCATGAGTCTTGTCGGTCGGCCTCCGCAAGAAGGCTCGTATAGTCGCGCGCGAGCGCAGCCGCCATCAGCCGAAATGGCGGCGGACCCGCAATCGCCTTGCGGGCATACCATAAGCCGCCGAGCGCGAGGACGCCCCAGCCGCAACAGACCGCCCATGCCACGGCGGTCCGATGCAGGCTGTCCCATGCCGAGACAATCACCGCGATCGACAGGAAGCAGGCGAAGATAAGGCCTGCGGCTGCAGAGATGCTCGCACCCACGGACGCCTTGACGATCTCGTCGCGAAACTTGTGTAGATCGTCCCGGGCGAGCGGACCGTAATGCGGTGCTCGTTCACTCAAAAACTGAAGTATTGACCTGACTTGATGTACTCGACGAAACATGGTTACCCCCGCATTGGTGAATCTAGTGATCTTTCGGGTTGGATGCGCCGGCCGAATCGGGGATCGATTTTTGGCATGGAGCGCCGCTATTGTTCGCGGGGCTCGTCAACACGACGACCATGGCGTCGGCGAGCGTTGCGATCTCCCGTTGATATCCCGCAACCATTTCCGCGTAGCCGTTACGGATCGTTTCGTCGGCCCGGAATGTACAGGCGGTAATCCGAGCGCCCGTGGATCGCGGTTCCGTGCCGGATAAAGTGGCACTCCAAGATGCCTCGAGCAGTGCGTAGCGCCCGAGTTCCGCCTCGAAATGTTCAACGTCGATGTCCAGCGTTAGCTTTGTCGAGGACGGGCCCGATCCGCTCACGCGGCCCAGCCGGCGCTGTAGCTCGAGGCGCAGCGCATCTTTGATTTCATCGTTCACCGGCGACGCCCATCGCTCGTTCTCGAGAAGCGTCACCTCGGTCGGCCCGGTGCGAACCATGAGCTCGGAGCGGTTGAGTTGCGGCGGGGTATGGACGACTCGCACATCGATCGGTGGCGTTGGCTCCGAAGCCGGCAACGTCTTGTCGGCTGGCGGAGTCAGGGTGTAATAGCGAATGGGCGCCGACGTACAGCCGACGCCGACGATCACGAGCCACGCGAGAATGAACCTTAGGTAGCAGCCGTTCACGGTTTGGCGTCCGAGGTTAACGCCGCCGGCCCCTGCGGCATTTTCTGCGGTCGCCTGCCGCGCAATAAGGCATCTGGGTGACGATCGAGATAGGCGGCCAGTTCACGCACGGCCTGCAAGGTGCTGCGGGTCTCCGACAAGGTGTCAGTGAGACCACGTTGCAAGGGCGATCCCACGTCCAAAGTCCTATCGGCAGAATCGAGGGTGCGATTCAGGGCCGATAGAGTATCGACGGCGTTGGGCAGCACCCGGGCATGCAGCTCGCTCAAGGTTTCGTGAAGGTCTGTCAGGTCCGTGTGCAAATCCGCCGCGATTTGCTCGAGCGGTAGATCATTCACCTTCTTCACTATCCGGCTGATACTTGCTTCCAGTTCCTGAGTATTCCCATTCACGGTCGGCAGTTCGAGCGGCCGAACCGACGCGTCGAAGGCAGTTCGAGGGCTCGCGGGCAAGAAATCGAGCGCGATATACAGCTTGCCGGTCAGCAGGCTTGCCGATCGCGGCTGCGCCCGCAGGCCTCGGTTGACCAAGGTGCCCACCAACGCGGCGAGCGTCTCCGTGCTCCCGGTCTTCCCCTGCGCAGCGAGTGCCTCGTATGCTTGACCCATACGGCGGGGATAGAGTCTGGCAGTCACGATGACCGGAAACGAGTTGTCTTGACGCTCGTAGCCCAAGTCCACGGCGACGACAGATCCAATGTTGACCCCGACAAATTCGACCGGCGCGCCTACCTCGAGACCGCGCAGCGCTTGTGCAAACCGCATCCGAACGTAGTGCGGATCCCCGTCGGGCGGCGCCATCGCCTCGGTTTCGTTTTTGTACAGCGTGAATTCTTGCGGCATGCCGGCGGCCGTCGGCATGACTTCGATCGGCCCCTCGTCGAAGGCGAGGCCTCCGGCAAGCACCGCCGCCAATGATTCGGTTTGCACGTTCAAGCCATCAGCACCGAGTTTGAGGTCGATCCCGCTCGCATTCCAGAAGCGCGTCACGGGCGTCACGAAGGCATCGTACGGCGCCTCGACAAACACGGTCACTCGCGTGCTGCCATCGGGCTGCAGATTCTCATCGATCACGCGACCGACCTGGAACTGCCGAAAATACACCGGCGCACCAATTGCCAGGGAACCGGCGCGCGCGGCGTGCAACGTAAGCTCGCGACCGCGCGGTCCATGCGAAAGAGCGGGCGGATTCTCCAGACCGACAAACTGGCGTTCACGGCGCGTAGCGGTGCCGGTCTTCATACCGATATACACCCCCGAGAGCAACGTATCGAGCCCCGACACCGAGCCCACGCCGATGCGCGGTCGCACGATCCAAAATTGGATGTCTGCCTTTAGCAAGCTCGCCGCGTCTTTCGACATATCGGCGCTCACCACGACAGTTTGGTGATCCGCGCTTAAGCCGACGGCCGACACACGCCCCACCGTGACGTCCCGATATTTGACCAGCGTTTTGCCAACTTGGAGTCCCTCACCGCTCAAGAAACTGATCGTGATCCGCGGACCCGTGTCTTGCCAATTCCTGACCAGCAGTGAAATACCGATGACGGCGGCGGCTATGGGCACGACCCACACCAATCGCGGAATCCAACGTCGGTTCTGAACAGCCGGCGTGGGGAGTTCGTCTCCGCCAGGTGGCGTCGGCGCCGCGCTCATGCTGGTCGATCCCAAATCAAGCGGGGGTCGAAGCTCAATGCCGACAACATGGTCACGACCACGACAGCGCAAAAGAAAGCGATGCCGGGGCGCGGCTCGGCGGTACCCAACACCTGAAACTGCATCAACGCCGAAGTGAGCGCGACGACGATGACATCGAGCATCGACCAATAGCCGATGAACTCCACGATCCGATACAACGTAGTTCGCTGATGTTGCTGCCAACCGCTGTTCTTGCGTACCGTGAGGAGCAGCAGGCCGATTGCGATAAACTTCGTGAATGGCACCGCAACGCTGGCAATGAAAATCAACAGGGCGATATCCCAGTCCCCCGAGCGCCAGAACTCGATAATTCCACCGAGAATGGTA
>CAYRAC010000365.1:0-4849 GCA_964422045.1 uncultured Steroidobacteraceae bacterium | reverse complement strand
TTATTGTGAGCAACGGACTGCTCACCCATGCTCTGGCGCATGTGTTCCAGTTCGGCCTTTTTATGCGGTTGATCGGCAACCAGCCGTTCAACGGCCGGCGTGAGAATGTGGCAATGGAAATCGACGGTCCGTTGTTGTGCCGAACGCCCGACGATTACCTGCGACGATGACGGCGCATCGTTAGTCCCGGTCGTTGTCCTAGCAGGGGCTGTCATCAGCTAACACTCGCACGACTAGGGAATGCGTAACCCAGGGGCTCATCCGCGATCTCGTTCAGTTGCTTCAATATGTGAGCAGGCATTGCATCCCCGATGACCTTCTGCAGAAAGGGCGTGCGGTCAAATACAAAATCGCGAAGCGGCTGAAGCAGCCGCGGCGTGTGATGAAAAATTTTGCCGTTGAAGTAAGCTTGTTGCGTTACTTGCGCCGTATGCGGCTTGCGTCTGTCCTCGTAGCGCTGTAGCGTCGCTTTTACGGCGTTGCCATCCCGCATGTCACAGCCTACGAACTCCCGTGCCAAGAAATAGCCGTCCTCAATCGACATGCCGGCGCCATATGCGGCATACGGCGAGGTCGGATGTGCCGCGTCGCCCAGGAGCGTCACACGGCCCTTCGACCACTGCTTGAGCGGCGGCCGATCTCGAATCTCCCAGCGCTGCAAGTGCTCGCGCGGCGTTTGCTCGATCAAACCACGTAGCTTGGCCGAAAAGCCCTGGCTTCGTCGTTTGGCATAGTCGAGCAGATCTTCTGTCATGGGGACAGTCGGGTCGCATGCCTCCAGGACCCACCATTCGTAGCCGTTTCGGCCCTCGTGGCGAATCGGCGTGTAGCTCGCCTGGGTCGTGCGGTTATGGGCGACGACGCCTTCAGTGGGCATAGGTCCGTCAATGAACAGATAGCCGCCCACCAAGTGCAGGCGCTGATGCCGAATCGGCGCATCACCCCAGAGCGCAGTGCGTACAAACGAACTAATGCCGTCCGCACCGACGATGACGTCGGCCTCGATGCCATCACGGCCAGTGAATCCGATCTTGACGTGGTCACCGACGTCGTTAAGATCCGCTGCGCTATGATTGAGTTTCAGCACGCCGCCGGGAAGTGCGTCCAGCATCCGTTTGTATAGGCCCCAGCGCAGCAGGCCAATGAATCCGCCGCCGTATTCCCGCTCCACTTCCGGCGTCAGATGAATATCCGCGCGAAGTTTTCCATCCGCTCTTTGGAACACGGTGTGACACGGTGCGCCCAAATCCCGGATGTCGACGCCAATGAGACGCAGGATTTTTTGCGGCGGCGGCCACAGATTCAGTATGTTGCCCGCCGCCTTGATTTCGTGATAGCGCTCGTACAGGCTGGCCTCGAAGCCCAAGCGATGGAAGGCTAATGCGGCCGCCATTCCACCGGGCCCGGCGCCGATAATTGCAATCCGTCCGCGATTGGGCTGGCCGTTCACGGCGCCGGCCCTTGATTGAGGTGCGACAAGTTCATCGCGATGCTTTCCAAGCGCACGATGGGAGTGAATCAGGCCGCTTGCAGCAGCTGATTGGTACTGGGTGCGCGATGAAATTGCCCATCCTTCATCACCATCGGAATCCGCCGGATGTCTTGCAGGATGGTCACATCCGAGGTCGGATCCCCGTCCACAAGCAAGATGTCCGCGAGTTTGCCCGGCTTGATCTGTCCAACCTCCATGTCCATCAACTCGCCGCCGTAACGTGTCACGGCGACTAGCGCCTCTGTGGGCGAGAAACCCAGCAGCTTGACAAACAATTCCAAGTCGCGAGCATTGCGCCCGACGGGGTTGTACGGAAAACCATAGTCGCCACCCGGCAGCACGCGGACGCCGCGCTTCTTTAGCTGCGGGCAGATGCTTTGCATCAATTCGAGGCCCGAGACCGCGCCCATGCGCTCTGCTTCTGCCCGACCGATCCCAAAACCCTGAGCCTCATGGACCCGCGCATACAACAGCCCGGGCGCCGGCGCGACGAAGACCTCGCTCCTTTTCGCCTCGAGCATATCCAGCGCTTCCGCGTCCGCATAGGTGCAGTGATACAGGCAACGAAATCCCGCCCGCAATGCTCTTTTCACCGCTTCGGCCGCCTGCGCATGACATGCGAGCCAGACGCCCGCGTCACGCGCGGTCTCGCCGATGGCCTGGGCCTCCTCTTCCGAGTACATCAGCACCTGGGCCCCACCGGGTGCGAATGCCTCGTCGCTCGACATCAGGAATTTGACCGAATCCACGCCGAGTTTTGCCATCGCCCTGACGTACGCACGCAATCCTGGGATGTCGCGATCGTGAGTGGGGTCATGCCCGGCGGGTACGCCCATGACGCCTTCCGCTCCCTTCTCGAGAGACGAGGCGCGCAGCCGTGGGCCCGGGAGATACCCGGCATTGATCATATCGCGCAAAGCGACTTCGAAGCGCTCGCCGAGTGAGCCGGCCGAATAGGCACTGGTAAAGCCGTGGTCCAGCGTGATCCGGGCATTTTGTACCGTCACGAGCAAGTGCTCTTCCGGCGGCAGTTTCATCGCATTGATGATCCGCTCCACCGAGGAGGGCCAGGTCAGGTGGGCGTGCCCCTCGACCATTCCAGGCATCAGAGTCATCCCTTTTCCGTGAACGATCTGCGTGTTAGAACGATCCATGCGTTCCGCGCCACGCGCAACGGCCTCAATGCGATTGCCGGCCACCAGCACTTCGCCGGGAAACAGCGCCTCGCCCGAGCCGTCGAAAATCCTGACGTCTGTAAAAAGTATCCGGTTCATGCGCCGGTGTCCGCGATGAGACCCGCTGCCAGGATCCCAGCCACGGCGCAACTCTCGTCGTTTTCGGAAGTGTCGCCACTGATGCCGACGGCCCCAATGACTGCCGTTTCGGCTGCGGCGCGGATGAGCACTCCCCCAGGGACCGGGAGCATTCCACTCGGCAGTACGCCGGACAGTGCTCCGAAGAAGGCAGGCATCGCTTGCGCGCGTCTGACCAATTCGCGCCCGCCAAAGCCCATGCCAATGCAACTGCTCGCCTTGGCAGTTGCGATTTGAGGCCGATAGACTGAGGCTCGATGGTCACGCTTCAACGCCAGTACGTGTCCCCCAGCATCCACGACTGCAACACAGAGCGGATGGAAGCCTTTACGTTCGCCCTCTGCAAGTGCTGCGTCGACGACCGTCGACGCTTGCAGCAACGACAATGTCATTGTTGCCGATTCCTCGACGTTGGGTGTGCGGCGAATCTGCGGCCGTAATGTCTACGTACCACGCGTGGAAATCCCCTTTTTGATCTAAATCGGCGTTGTTGAAAGTCGACCTGGTGCACTAGTACAACAGTGCAATTGCCGTCTGCATAATCGTTTTTGTTCATTGGTTCTATTGGTCGCGTGGATGGATGCAGGTTCAGCAACCATTAGCAGTATCGATCCATGGCATCCATACAATCCCGTCCAGAATCATCCGGCGCTGCGATAGACTCAGATGAATGATAACCACTTCCAGCGCAGTCGATACGCCAACGTGGGTGGCACCCACAGCGCCTTCCGCCCGGAATTATCCAATGAACTGCTGGTGGGTAGCCGCTTTCTCAGCTGACGTCGGTCAGTCGCTGCTGGGACTCTGGCTTCTCGATACGCCGGTGCTGTTGTACCGCACGGAGTCGGGACAGGCGATCGCACTCGAGGATCGTTGCCCGCACCGCTCGGCGCCACTGTCGCTCGGCTGCCGAAAAGGCGACGCCGTTCAATGTGGGTACCATGGATTCACTTTCGGCTCGGACGGCCGGTGCATCGCCGTTCCCACCATGAGCGCAGCGCCCGCATCGATCCGCGTGCGATCCTTTCCGGTCGTAGAGTCCAAGCCGTATATCTGGGTCTACTTGGGAGATCCTGACGCGCTTGATCGCGTACCGCCGCCGCCGGCCCTCGACTGGGCCCAAGATGATTCGTTTGCGATAAGAACCGGCTGTATGCAGATCAATGCGAATTACATGCTGCTGAAAGAAAATGTGCTCGATCTGACGCATTTCGGCTATGTCCACGCATCAACGTTCAAGATTACAGACTGGACCCGGCCTCCTGAGGTATCCGCCGACGGCGAAACGGTCAAGTATCACCAAAGTTTTGTAAAAAGCCCGCTGCCACCGGTTTTCGCGGAACCGCTCGGTATAGCTCCCTTCACGCCGTATGACCGCGAAAATTACGGCTCGTTTTTGGCCCCGTCGCTGCAGGTCGCGGCGGTCGACGTCTACGATCCGGAGCGCAGCGACCGCGCCGCGCCGGCCGGGCGATTCCGGGTCGCACACGCAACCACGCCGATCAACCGCACCAGAATGTACTACTTCTGGGTGGTCGCGCGCGACTACGGTACCGCGCCGGATGAAATGGCAGCCCTCGAAGCATTGACCAAGCGTGGTTTCGCCGAAGACGAAGCAATGATAGAAGCCGTGCAAAATGTGATATCGAGAGACCCGCGCGGCGCTCGAGCGCCGGAGGTCAGCGTCAAGGCCGATTCGGCTGCGATCCACGCGCGACGTATCGTCGAGCGCTGGATGGCCCGCGAATCCTAAGGGCTTGATAGGACAGCGCACCGGGGGATTGCCGATGAGGGCAGAATGGCTCTGAGTGAAGCGACTGATTTCAGACTTGCGACCGTATCGGTTGCAGGTTGCGCCGCATTTCCAGCGCTCATCGTCGGGGAGCGCGCTTATGCAATGCGCGCCGTGTCCGAATCGGTGAAAAGCAAATATGGTGCGATCGAAGGCTGTAATTCGATGCTGGAGATGCTTGAGAGCTGGGGTCACAATTTGCCGCGTCTGCAAGCAGCGGTCGCGGCGCTGAGCGGCGGCAACGCAAGCCAG
>CAYRAC010000364.1:0-4849 GCA_964422045.1 uncultured Steroidobacteraceae bacterium | reverse complement strand
CAGCGCATCCGCCGGCGGGCTTTCCTCGAATACAAATACGTAAATCGTCTTACGAGATCGGCCATGACGCACCAGCGCTGCCTACGACCTGCTCGCGCGGCCTGCAGCGGCCTGTTGTGCGCAGCGGCAGGGATCAACGCGCTCTGCCTCGCGGTTGCCTGCGCCGAACCGGCGCCGAGCGTGGCCGCGAGTACCGATTTCCCCCTCAATGAAATCACGGTTACCGCGCAACGCCTGGGGCTGTTAGGGACCGCAGGCAGTGCCAGCGAAGGTATCGTCACGGACGAGGAAATTCAGCTGACGCCGGCGTATCGGCCGGGTCAATTGCTGGAGACCGTTCCGGGACTCATCGCGACTCTGCATAGCGGCGAGGGCAAGGCCAACCAGTATCTGCTGCGCGGCTACAACCTCGATCACGGCACCGACCTCGAAACCTATGTGGACTCGATGCCCGTGAACCAGCCGACGCATGCCCATGGGCAGGGGTATACGGACATGAATTTCATGATCCCGGAGCTTGCCGATGGGATCGCCTACACCAAGGGACCGTATTACGCGAATGTCGGGGATTTCGGCGCGGTGGGTTCGGTGCGAATTTCCTATCGCGACACCATTCCCGATCAGGTATCCGCGACGCTCGGAACTTACGGTTTTCAGCGTGTTTTCGCCGCGGGTTCGACGCCGCTCGGTGACGGCCACCTGCTGGCTGGGATCGAGGGCCAGCACTACGACGGCCCGTTCGACAATCCGGACGACGCCCGCAAAGGCAACTTCGTGCTGCGCTACAGTCAAGGCGATCAGACGAACGGCTATTCGCTGACCGGGATGTACTACCACCAGCTCTGGACCAACACCACCGACATCCCGATCCGGACCATCGCGGAGGGTCTGGTGCCCGATCGCTTCGGAACTCTCGACCCGACGGACGGTGGCCGCGCGCAGCGTGCGAGCGTTGCGGCGGAGTTCCACGACGCCATCGGCAACGGCCAGCTGACGGCCAGCACGTTCTACATCCGGAATGATCTGAATCTCTACAATGACTTTACCCACTACCTGCGCGATCCCCTCTACGGCGATCAGGAAGACCAGTTCGAGCGGCGTGATGCGGGCGGAGGCGCGCTGAGCTATCGCTTTGCGCTGACGTCGTTCTTGGCACCGAGCGAGCTGCTCGTCGGAGGCCTCACGCGTTACGACGCCCTGCGGGTCGGGCGCGCACCCAGCCTCGCGATGTCGGACCTGCCGGCGAGCACGGCCCCTCCCTCGTTCAGCGATCTCGATCAGGTGTACCTTTTTGCCGGCGCGGCGTTTGTGCAGGCGACGACCCGCTGGACGTCGAAGTTTCGCAGCGTGCTCGGTTTTCGCGAGGACTACCAACATGGCACGGACATCGATTACCTGGCCGCATTGCACGAGACCGTGGGCTATTCGAATGCCGGCACCGTCCATCAGGGGCTGGCGCAACCGAAGGGCAGTTTGATCTACACGCCGAACGATGCGCTCGAGTTCTACTTGAGCGCCGGCCGAGGATTTCATAGCGCCGATATTCGCGGCGTCAATCAGGACACGAGCGTGGACTTGGGACTTCCGCGCACCTCGCTGTTGGCGAAGCAGGAAGGGCAAGAGGTTGGCCTGCGCGCAGCGCCTGCGCGCAATGTGACGTTCACCTTGGCGGTCTACAATTTATGGCAGCAATCCGAGACCATCATCGATCCGGATGTCGGCGCAGATTCGGCTGGGCCGCCGAGCCGCCGCTATGGCTATGAAGTCAATCTGACTTACAAGATCAATCAGTGGCTGGAATTCTATGGCAGCTATTCAGGCGATCACACCCGATTCACGCGCGACTTCGATGACGGCACGGGTCATTTGGGCAGATACATTACGGACGCGCCTGTGGCGAGCGGTTCGCTCGCGCTGTACTTGACCAACCTCGGACCCTGGAGCGGCGGCCTGGAGCTGCGCTATCTCGGTGATTACGCTCTCTCGTCCGGCCCCTGCGTCGACTCCGCGGCCGTGCACGATTTCCCCGGTGTGGCCACTTCGTGCGCGAACGCACCGACGGCCGCGGGTCAGGTGAACGGCAAAGGCTTCGCGCAGCTCAACCTGGACGCAGCCTACGCATTGCCGTCGAACTGGAGCGCCTCGTTAGGGATCTACAATATCCTCAATAGCCACGCGGCCGCGGCCGAATTTTGGTACGTCGATCGGCTGCAAAACGAGATCGGCACGTACCCGGATGGGCGCGCCGATATGCATGAGCATCCGCTCGAGCCGATCATGGCGCGACTCACCATCACCAAGAAATTCGGCGCCGCCAACTAGTCGTGCGCCTCGACCAGGTGCTGACATGAAAACTTCGTCTAGGCCGCATACAGTAGCCGGTGTGGCGAATCGAGCGCGCTTAGGGTGGCTGATGCTGGCGGCATGCGCGGCCCTGCCCTGTGCCGCGCGCGCGGCCGGCGCCGACCCAAAGGAGGTGTGTCCGCGGCCACCGCCCGGCAGCGTGATCCCGGAGCCGAAGGATCTGCGCAGTCAAAACGGCGTGCTCTCGCTCGACTTGACCGTGCACAACGCGCGCCAACGCGACGGTTCGGTTCGCTATTGCTACGTGCTCGGCGATGGCTCGCAAGCGCCGACCTTGCGCGTAAATCCGGGCGACCTGTTGGTCCTTCATCTGAAGAACGCACTGACCGACCTCGACGGCGCTGCGTCCCCGGCGCACCAGCATGGCGTCGCCGCCCGGTCCGAGAATCCCTGCAGCAGCGCTCGCATGTCCCTGACCGCGACCAACCTGCACTTTCATGGCATGACCGTGCCTCCCGTCTGCCACCAGGATGAGGTGCTGAAGACCTCCATCCAGCCCGGCGATCCGCCCTTCGAATATCGGATTCGCGTGCCCGCGAGCGAGCCGCCGGGTCTGTATTGGTACCACCCGCACATTCACGGATTCAGCAAGGCGCAGGTGTTGGGCGGGGCATCCGGCGCGCTCATCGTCGAGGGCATCGAGCGCGCGAATCCCGAGCTCGCGGGCCTGCCCGAGCGCGTACTCATCGTCCGCGATCAGGACTTGTTGAACCCGGACGCGCCGCCGTCGCAGTCCGAACCCGTGGTTCCGAAGATGTTCATCGACCGCGATGGCGATTCGGCCAACAACGGCACGGGCTTCGGCAAGCCGGCGAAGGACCTGTCGGTAAATTTCGTTCCCGTTCCCTACCCCGACTATCCGCCGGCGTCTCTGCAGATGCGGCCGGGGGAACGCCAACTCTGGCGCGTGCTGAACGCCTCCGCCATTACGTATTTGAACTTGGCGCTGCTCTTCAATCGCGCTTCGCAACAGCTCGGCATCGTGGCGATCGACGGCGTACCGCTCAACCAAAACGGCAATCCGGCCAATGCGATCCAATGGACCGACCACATCGGCGTGCCGCCGGGCGCGCGCGTGGAATTTATCGTGACCGGGCCGCCCGCCGGCGTGCCGGCTCTGCTCGTGACGCGAACCGTCGACACCGGACAGGGCGGCGAGAACGACCCGAATCGCGCGCTCGCTGCGGTGATCGCGGCGTCCGATGCGCCGGAACCGTCCGCGCGGCTGTCAGCGGCACCCAAGGCGCTGCCGCCGGCCGGACTGCCCTGGTTGGGCAAGGTCGCCCCGGTGCGCGTGCGCAAATTGTATTTTTCAGAGAAACTCAGCGATGCCCACGATCCGAACAGCGCCACCGAGTTCTACCTGACGGTGGACGGCCAAACGCCGCTGGCGTTCGACCCGCAATCCGACGTCCCCAACATCGTCGCGCATCAGGGCGACGTCGAGGACTGGATCATCGAGAACCGCTCCGCCGAACTGCACGCCTTTCATATTCATCAGATCCATTTTCTGCTGCTCGATTGGTCCGGCACGCCCGTCAATGAGCCGTTCTTGCGCGACACGGTGAACGTGCCGTATTTCAACGGCCGGATGCTGCGCTATCCGAGCGTGCGGCTGCGCATGGATTTTCGCGATCCGAACACGATCGGTACTTTCGTGTATCACTGCCATCTGCTCGAACACGAAGATGGTGGCATGATGGGACTCATCCGAGTCGAAGCGGCGGCGCATGCCACCGCAGCGCGGTAAAATCTACAATGCGATTTGATGCAGGCTTCACAATAGGATCACATCGTTGAAATACGCAGCCCGTAAAAAGTTTGCTGCCGCCGGTCAGCAAACCAAATAGAGGGGATTCGTATGCCATTCAGCAATTACACGTCGCGCAGTCTTAACGGGTTGCGTGTGGGCCTCAGCAGTTTGGCGGTGTTGCAGCTGGCACTCGGCGCGCCGCTGGCAAGCGCCGCGGCCGTGGTGGCCGACCACAGCGCGCAGACACGTACGCCTATCAAGCACGTCATCGTCATCATCGGCGAGAATCGCAGCTTCGACCATGTGTTCGCCACCTACGAGCCCAAGAACGGCGAAAATGTGTGGAACCTGCTGTCGGAAGGGATCATCAAGCAGGACGGCTCTCCGGGTCCGAATTTCTACAAGGCGCAACAGCACGCCGCCGCGGATCCCGCCGCCGATGCCTTCTTGCTGAATCCGGCCAAGACCACGTTTCCGAACGGTGTGCTCCCGGCGCCGCTGGTGGGCGGCCCGAAGGATTCGTACGTCACCGGCGACAACCTCGCGCTTGCGCAGCAGTCGGAGAACGGTTTACCCGAGGACTACTATCAGTACCTGATCAGCGGCGGCACGGGCCAAACCTCGCATACCCCGGACCAGCGCATCGAGCATGTCAATGCATTGCCCGCCGGCCCGTTTCAATTGACGAACGGCAAGACCTTCGACTACAACGCCTATGCGGCAAGTCCCGTG
>CAYRAC010000363.1:0-4857 GCA_964422045.1 uncultured Steroidobacteraceae bacterium | reverse complement strand
ATTGCCGTAAGGCTGGGACCGTTGCACGTTCACTGGTACGGCATCATGTACCTGATCGGGTTCGTCGCGGCCTGGTGGCTGGCGCGCTACCGCGCCCGCCGGCCGGGGTCGACCTGGAGCGCGCTCGATATCGATGACCTCATTTTCTATTGCGCCATCGGGGTCATCGTCGGCGGGCGCGTCGGCTGGTGTATTTTTTACGGCCATGACGTGATTGCCGAGAGTTGGCTCAACGTCTTCCATATCTGGGACGGCGGCATGTCGTTCCACGGCGGGATGAGCGGTGTGCTGGTCGCCGCCATCGTGTTCGGACGGGTAAAGGGCAAGCGCTTGGACGACGTGCTCGATTTCGTCGCGCCGCTCCCCGGCATCGGTCTGCTGGCCGGACGTCTCGGCAATTTCATCAACGGCGAGCTGTGGGGCAAGCCCACGGATCTGCCTTGGGGTTTCGGCGTACCGAACGCCGGCGGCGAGCTGATTGCCCGGCATCCCTCGCAATTGTATGAGGCGGGTCTCGAGGGACTGGTGCTGTTCATCATCGTGTGGTGGTTCACTTCCAAGCCCCGGCCGCGACTCGCGCCGACCGGACTGTTCCTGCTCATCTATGGCTGCGCGCGCTTCAGCGTCGAATGGGTGCGCCTGCCCGATGCGAACATCGGCTACCTGGCCGGCAACTGGTTGACCATGGGCATGCTACTGACGATGCCGATGATCGTCGCCGGCGCCGCGATGATGATTTACGCCTACCGCCGCGACGCGGCCAGCGGCAATCTGGGTGCGGTGAGCGCCTGATGCGGCAATATCTCGATTTCCTGCGCAATATCCGGGACTACGGCGCCCGCAAGGAGGATCGCACCGGCACCGGCACGTTGAGCCTGTTCGGCTATCAGATGCGCTTCGATCTCGCCGACGGGTTCCCGCTGGTGACCACCAAGAAATTGCATCTGCCGTCCATCATCTACGAGCTTCTGTGGTTCCTGCGCGGCGACACCAACGTCAAGTATTTGCACGAACACGGCGTGCGCATTTGGGATGAATGGGCGGATGAGGACGGGAACCTGGGTCCCGTGTACGGCAAGCAATGGCGCAGTTGGCCGAGCGCCGACGGCGGCAACATCGACCAGCTGGCACGCGTCGTCGAGCAGCTGAAGAGCGATCCGAACTCGCGGCGCATTCTGGTGAGTGCGTGGAACGTCGGCGAGTTGCAGCAGATGGCGCTGCTGCCGTGTCATGCGCTGTTCCAATTCTATGTCGCGAACGGCCGCCTGTCCTGCCAACTGTATCAACGCAGCGCCGATGCGCTGCTCGGCGTGCCGTTCAATATCGCTTCTTACGCGCTGCTCACGCACATGCTGGCGCAGCAGTGCGACTTGCGGGTCGGCGAGTTCATCTGGACGGGCGGCGATTGCCATCTGTATATGAATCATTTGGAGCAGGCAGAACTGCAGCTCGCGCGCGCCCCATATCCCTTGCCCAGACTGGTGATCCGGCGCAAGCCCGCCAGTTTGTTCGACTACGAATTCGAGGACTTCGCAATCCTCGACTACCGCTCTCATGCCGCCATCAAGGCCCCCATTTCAGTATGAAAAAGCCGCCAAAGCGCCGCCGGACTCCGCTGTTCGAAGTTCGGCATTCTCCAATCCACGGCTACGGCGTGTTCGCCGCGCGGCGCATCCGCAAGGGGACGACCGTCATCGAGTACCTGGGCGAGCGGGTGAGCCACGCGCAGGCGGATGCGCGCTACGAGGACAAGGATCCGAACGACAATCACACGTTCCTGTTTACGGTGGACGCGAAAACGGTGATCGACGCCGGCGTTAACGGCAACGAGGCGCGCTACATAAACCACGGCTGCGCGCCCAACTGCGAAAGCACGACGTTGCGCAAGCGTATCTTCATCGAGGCCATTCGCACCATCCAGCCGGGCGAAGAATTATCCTACGACTATCAAATTCAGCGCGACCTCGACGACGCCCCCGATGTCGATGAGATCTATGCATGCCGCTGCGGAGCCCAGAATTGCCGCGGCAGCATGCTCGAGGCGCCCAAGAAAGGCGGCTCGGCCAAGCGCGCGGGGCGGCGTGACGGCGTCCGCTCGCAGCGGCGTGGACGCTGATAGCACTTCGGCGGCGGCGGCCCTGACGGCGGCCGGCATCTGGATTCAGGACGGCTTTCTCGCGCTCTCTGTGCGGGACGCGCTCAAGCAATGCGCGCAAGCCCGCCGGCAACGCGGCGACTTCGCGGCGGCGCGTATCGGCGGCGCGCAAAGCGTTACGCGTCGGGCGGATATTCGCGGCGACTCGACCTGCTGGATTAGCCCGCCGTTATTGCCCGCGGAAGCGGCCTTGCTCGGCGAACTCGAGCGATTGCGCCTCGAGCTGAATCGCGATTGCCTGCTCGGACTGTTCGATCTCGAGCTGCACTACGCCTGGTATGCGCCGGGCGCAGGTTACGCTCGCCATGTCGATCAGCCGCGCGGCAGCACGCAGCGTCAGGTGTCGCTGGTTTTGTACTTGAACGATCAGTGGACTCCCGCGGCGGGAGGCGAGTTGCGTATTTTCGATGCGCACGGCGGTCATCGGGATATCGCGCCGCTCGCCGGGCGACTGGTGTGTTTCCTCACGCCGAACCGCGAGCATGCCGTGCGCGAAACGCAGCAGGATCGATTGAGCATCAGCGGTTGGTTTCGCGCGCGCGAAGGTTGAACATATTTCTGTCGCCGCTTGTGTACGGCGTCGAGTTATGTCGAGCGCGCGCTCCCCTTGCAGAGCGTGACGCAGTTAACACCGAGGGTTCCATCCCGGCATTACTTTAAGTGCCCGTCCGCCGGTGCCCGCGAAAGATGCTGCTCATCCGTCACCCACTCCTGCTCGGTGCACTGCTGTTGCTGTTATCCGGCTGCGGATCCAGTTCCTATAACAGCAGTCGCGGCACCGAAGTCAGCGACGCAAACACCGGCAACACGGGCACGAGTCCGCCGGGAAATCCCATCGCCGTCGGCGGCGGCCCGTCCGGCAGCAGCAACCTGGTCGTCGCCACACCTTCGGTGGCCGGCCTCGTGTCGGTCGCGGTCGGTGCGCAACAGACGCTCAGCATCACCTTCACCTCGAGCGACGGCAGCACGATATCGGGCTTCGGTGTATCCGGCACGCTGGGCACGCTGCCTGCCGGTTGGAGTGGGCCCGCAAGTCTGACCTGCGCCGCGGTGAGCAGCGGCAGTGGTTGCGTCTTGAATTTGACCTTCGCGCCCACCGCCGTCGCCACGGGAACGCTCACCATCAACTACGTATTCGTCGACAACGCGACCATGCCGAGCACCAATGGCACGTTGAGCATCCCGTATGCGGCGGTCACGAACAACAATGTGGTGGCGGCAGCGTCGCCGACCGGTGAAATCGACGCCGCCATCGGCGGCGGCAAACAGTCGGTCACGGTAAGTTTCACGACCGACGACGGCAATTCCGCCACGAATCTCGTGGTGACGAGCGAGGCGGCCACGCTGCCCGCCGGCTGGAGCAGCACACTGGCGAGTCTGACGTGTGCAATCGTCGGCAGCGGCAGCGGTTGTCAACTGCCCTTGAGCTACGCGCCGACGGCTGCCTCGCGCGGCGTGCTGACGCTCGCCTATAGCTACACCGATAGTTCCGGCGCGGCCAGGAGCGGGGCTCTGAACATCCCGTACGCGGCCTCGAGCGACGACAGCGTCGTCGCTACGGCCTCACCGTCGGGTGAAATCACCGCGGTGAAGACAGCCGGCAGTCAGGCGGTTGCCGTCACCTTCACGACGGACGACGGCAAAACGGCGTCCGGTCTTTATGTGACATCCAATCTGGCGGATCTGCCGCCCGGGTGGAGCAGCGCCGCGCACACCTTCACCTGCGGCAGCGTCGGCAACGGCAGCGGCTGTCAACTGCATTTGACGTATGCGCCGGCTGCGTTGGCGAACGGCACGCTCATATTGAACTACGCTTACACTAATGCGGCGGGTAATCCGCGCACCGGGTCTTTGAATGTCGCCTACGCGGCGACCACCAACGACAATGTCGTCGCCACGGCCGCGCCGAGCGGGCCGGTCAATGTCATTGTGGGCGGCGGTACGGAGGCCGTGTCGGTGACCTTCACCACCGATGACGGCCGTCCGGCGAGCGCCCTGGCGATCACCTCGGGCCTCGGCGCGCTGCCCGCCGGCTGGAGCACAGCCGCCAGCAGCTTCAGCTGCAGCGGTGTCGCTAGCGGGAACGGCTGCCAGCTCGCCCTGAACTTTGCGCCCAGCGGTCCGCAAAACGGCACGCTGACGTTGGGCTATGCCTACTTCAACGATGCCGGCGAATCGAAGAGCGGTTCGGTCAACATCGCGTATGCCGCGACGACGAACAACAATGTCATCGCCACCCCCAATCCGAGTTCGGTGTCGGTGATCGCCGGCGGCAGCAGCGCCGTCCGCGTCGCCTTCACCACGGACGATGGCAATCCGGCCAGCGCCCTGTCGATCACTTCCGGTTTGGCCGCGCTGCCCGCCGGTTGGAGCAGCGCGTCCTCGAGTTTCGCGTGCGCGGCGTTGAGTAGCGGCAGCGGCTGCGTCCTCAACCTCGTATACGCGCCGAGCGCGGTCGCCGGCGGCATGCTGGCGCTCACCTATGGCTACAACGACGATGCGGGTACGGCGAAGACCGGCTCGCTCAGCCTTCCCTACGCATCGACACCGCCGCCGCACCTATACATCGCGCAGCTCTCGGGCGTGTTCTCGTACTGCTCGTTGAACGCCGACGGCTCGCTGTCGGGCTGCGCGGCGACGGGCAACGGCTTTACCGCGCCGACCGGCATCGTATTCAGCGGCAGCAACGCCTACGTCGCCGA
>CAYRAC010000362.1:0-4866 GCA_964422045.1 uncultured Steroidobacteraceae bacterium | reverse complement strand
CCCGCAGGCATCGATTCGTGTGTAGCACTCATGGACCTATTCTACCCTGCTGGCGCGTGGCCGATCAAAGTTCAGGACTGTCTTTGGGACCGGGTTCACCCCCACTGGCCCCCGAATTCGTCCGATGGATCAACTTACCATTGATTTGGGCGCCAACCGCGGTTTCAATGATGCTGTATTGAACATTGCCCAAAACGCGCGCTTTTGGCCCCAGCTCCACCCGCTCGCATGCCTCGATATCGCCTTTGACGATGCCGTTCAGGATGATGTGCGAGGCCACGACCGAGCCGTCGATGCACCCCTGTTCGCTGACCGACAGGAAGGTACCCGCCGTGAGCTCGCTCCTGACATTCCCGTTGATGTAGCCGTCAAGATGCAGGCCGCCGGCAAACGCAACGTCGCCGTTGATTCGTGTCTCGGGACCGATCAAGGTATCGATTCTCGCGCTTTTATTCTGTTTCTGTTTGAACATCGATGTCACCCTTCGCTGCCGGCGTGCCGCTCGCCTCGGTTTCTACGGACATTCCTTGCGCTTTCCACACGAAGGCCTGTCGAAAACCGTGACTCGCGTCTTTATCTCTGCCGCTGCGAATCTCGACGCCGACGCGCGTCGGTTCGAACCCCTGCGGCAAGTGGATCGGCTCGTCGTAATCCTGAAAGTAGCGGAACGAGTATGCCAGGCTGACACGGTGGTTAGGCGCGACTTGGCCAAAACTCATGCTCGAGGGTTTGCCGCGCAGCAGCCCATCGATGTTGATCATGGCATTGCCCGCCACCACGCTGTCAGGCTTTCCGGTCTGCATCAACACGAATTTCAATCGGTACTGACCGGCGGTGGGTTCCGGCACGATCTGCATCTGCTGTACTTTGACATGTGTGATCGAGTCCGGCTGCACCAGCCCCCGATAGAACGATAGGTCTTGATTCAGGCGGGCAATTTGACTCTGCATATCGCCGAGACTGCGTTCGATCTGTTTGTAGCCCTCGCGATCGACGCGGCGCGCGACTTCGGCGGCTTCCAGTTGATTGCGTTGCTTTTCATTTTCCGCTTCGAGGTCGCGGATGCGCGAACTCGCCGCCAACGCACCACGCACCGAATCGACCACCCGAAAGCCCGCGTCGTAGCGGCCGATTTCGAATGCCGCGTAGAGGATCAACATGGCCCCGACCAGCGCCGCGCCCAGCAGCAAGGCTTGACGTCGCGGCGTATGCGATCTGACGACCAATTTGCCGAGTGAAGCCACCGCACCCCCGAACCCGCGCCGTTATCCGACCGGCACATTACACGAAGCGACAGGTTTCGCACCACGGTATAGGATGCAGAATCGAAGGAACGCTCATGCTCTGGCTCAAAGCATTTCACATCGTGGCGGTGGTTGCGTGGTTCGCCGGCCTATTCTATTTACCGCGCCTCTACGTCTATCACGCCGACGCCGTGGACTCGATCAGCATCGAGCGCTTCGGCATCATGGAGCGGCGTTTATTCGGCATTATGACCATTGGTGCGGTTGCCACCTTGGTTTTGGGCGGGGCGATGTTGTGGGCGGCACCCACTTACCTCGGGATGCAGTGGTTGCGGATCAAACTCGTGCTGGTGGTGTTATTGATCGCCTACCATCTGTGCTGCTACAAATTGATGCGCGATTTCGCGCAGCGACGCAACACCCACAGCGCCAAATGGTATCGCGCCTTCAATGAACTGCCGTCGCTGTTGCTCATTGCCATCGTACTTCTGGCCGTGGTCAAACCGCTTTAGGGGAGCTTCGATCGCGCATCAGCGCGCGGCCGCCGCCTCGATTTCCGGCCACCACTCCGGGTATGGCGGCAGCCCCTGCGGAAACATCACCTTGCCGAGCTCATGCAGGGCGCGCACATACACCCGCCGCTTGAAATAAACCACCTCGCGCACCGGGGTCCAATAGTCGGCCCAGCGCCAACGATCGAACTCGGGCGTATCCGTGGAATCGAATCGCAGTTTGGATTCGTCGGCGATCAGCTTGAGCAGAAACCAGCGCTGCTTCTGACCGATACAGCGATCGCGTACGTACTGGCGCGGCAATCGATAGCGCAACCACCCTTGAGTCGAGCCCAGGAGCTCGACGTCGTCGCGTTCCAAGCCGATTTCCTCCTTGAGCTCGCGAAACAGCGCCTCTTCGACGCGCTCGCCGCGATTTACGCCGCCTTGGGGAAATTGCCAGCCGCGGCCGCCCACCCGGCCTCCGAGGAACAGCTCTCCGGCGCCGCGGGTCAGCACGATGCCAACGTTGGCGCGAAAACCATCCTTGTCAATGTAGTCGACTGGAGGAGACATCGGACAATTGTTCCATATCGCCGGCCGCTTGTGGTCTAACCGGCACCCGATTGCACACGATTTCGACCGAGTGCCTTGGCCCGATACAACGCCGCATCGGCGTCGGCCAAGAGTCGATCTGCGACCGGCTTTAGATCCGTTTCGTGACGCCCCGGCGCAACCGCCGCCACCCCGATCGACACCGTCAAGGTGCGCTCGATCTGCGCGGTCAGGGTGAACGGCGCAGCGGCGATGGCCTCGCGGATTCGTTCGGCCAGCGTCGTGGCCTCGGCCGCACCTGCCTCGGGTAAGATGATGGTCAATTCATCGCCCCCAAAACGTGCGGCGGTATCCATGCTGCGAATTTGAGATTCCACACGGTGGGCAATTTCTTTTAGTGCATTGTCGCCCGCCATGTGGCCGTAGCCGTCGTTGATGCTCTTGAAGCGGTCGATGTCGATCATCAGACAGGCGATGGAGCCGGCGCGCCGTTGTGCGCGCGCCAACTCTTCCTTGAGACGCTGCTGCAAGTAGCGGCGATTCGCCCAGCCAGTCAGGAAATCGGTGATGCCGGCGCGCAGCAGACGTGTGCGATTCACCGCATTTTCGACGCACACGGCGGCCACGGCGCCCAAATGCGCCAGAAAATCCGTGCCGTGATGGCGCGTGAAGCGCGTGATGTCGCGGCTGCCGAAGCACAGCGCCCCGGTCGCCCGGTCTTTGCGGGTCAGCGGCACGAGGGCGGCGCTCTTGAGATTCGATGTGCCGGGAAACAGCAGGTGATGGTCGGCCCCGACGAACGGGCCCAACCATGGTTTATGCAGGGCGGTCAGTTGCGGGGCCAAACCCACCAACGAATCGACGAAGAAAACCTGCTTGAATTCCTCGGGGCGGTCGCCGCCGGCCAACAACAGATGACGAACTTCATGCTGCGGATCGAGCAGCACGACATTCACGGCGTCTAGGGCATAGGATTCGCGCAGTCCGTCCACCATTGCGTGCAACAGCTGCGCCAAGGTCTCGGCGCGCAAGAGCGTCAGTTCGCGCGCCTGCGTGCGCTTCAAGATGGACTCGTTGTTGGCGGCTTCCGCGGTCAATTCCGTCAGGCGCTTTTTGAGGTCCTCGTTCTCCTGGATCACGTCTTCCATGTCGGAAATCCCCACGCCGCGATCAGCCGGCACGCGCAGCTGCCCGCACGTCCAAGTACGCTCGGCCGCGGTTCATGAGAGCGCTGAATTGTGCCGAATCCCCGGCCTTCACGGCCGCGACCAGACGTTCGACGGCTTGCTGCAGGGCGAGCAATGACTCACCGCCGTACTCGTTGAGGCTTTGAATTTCGAAATACAGTTCGGGACTCTCGGCCGCCACCCTGCTCGCCACTTCCAATTGCGCGTCGAAGGTGGTGCTCGACAATTGCGCGAGTCGGGGAGCCGCCTCGCCGCTATCGGCCAGCGCGGTGAAGAATGCGATGTTGAGCGCGTGCGACAACCCGAGTACATAGGCGATCAAACGATCGTGTTCGTCGAGGCCCATCACCACTCTCTCAGCCATTGTCGGAGCAATTCCTGAGCCTCCTGCAGGGCTTCGGGATTCGCCAGATCGATGAAGATCACATGTCGTCCCGAGAGCAATTCGGTGTCCGGCCCGAACATCGGGTGCAGAGAGGTGACGCGGCAGCCCGCTTTTGACAGCGCCTCGAGACCGGCGCGCAACGGTGTCTTGAGCGAGCCCAGGTCGAAAATCAGTCCTCGCGGCCGACGCTGCGCCAGGAATTCGAGCAACCGCGTAGTCGCGCTCAGCGGTGTCGCCAGCACGATGACATCGAAGTCCAAGGGGTCGGTCTGCCAATCGGCGATGGTATCGAACCCGGCAAGACCGCCGGCGGGATCGGCGATCGCGACACGAAAGCCTTGCGATGCCAGGAAATCCGCGAACCAACCGCCCATTTTGCCGTGACCGCCGATGACCAGGGCCGTTTTGCCGCTGCCATGGGCCTGCGCCGCAACTCGTGCGTGCTCCTGTGTCGCAAGCGATGACTGGATCAACTGGCGCAACAGCGATTCGGCGAGATCGGGCGAAACGCCGCGCCGCGCCGCGGCATTGCGGCCGCGCAGGATGACTTCGCGTTCCCGGCCGAAGTCGCGGGTCGGGCGCCCGGTGGCTCGTTTGACCGCGGCCACTTGTTCGCTCAATGCCTGCCGGCGAGCGACCAAATCCACGAGCTGCCCATCGAGATCGGTCAACGCGGCGCGCAATTCATCCAGATTCATGCAGAACAATCTCCCATGGTCATTTCTCGTTCTACTGGCCGCCCAGCGCTACCGCAAGCGTCGCGGCACGGCTACCATTCAGGGGATGAGCAGCAGCAAGACACGGACCGAAACCCTGCCCGACCCCCTGCCCGCGAATCCCCTCGATGTCGCGGCCCAGTGGCTCGCCCAGGCGAGGCTCGATGCGGCCCAGCCCAACCCCAATTCCATGGTCTTGGCGACGGTCGATGCGCGCGGTCACCCCTCGGCGCGTGTCGTACTGTGCAAGGAAATCAGCCCGGCGAGCGGCTCCGTCGTCTTCTATAC
>CAYRAC010000361.1:0-4867 GCA_964422045.1 uncultured Steroidobacteraceae bacterium | reverse complement strand
AGCTGAAAACTCGCGCCAAACAGGGCGTGCGGATCGGCGATAAGAATCCCGAGCGCTGCCGCTCCAATGGCGTTCATCATGTTGCGTCCGCGATACAGCAGGCGCGCTCCCAAATATGTGGCCAGCATCAGCGCGGCGCGCCACACCGGTGGACCAACTCCGACTACGAAGGCGTATGCGAACGAGACCACAACCGTAGCGATAGCGGCTATTGCCGGATCGACGCGAAACTGGCGCAGCGTCCAAAAAATGGCAAACGCCAGGATGCTCAGGTTCATACCCGAGACAACCAGCACGTGATATGTGCCGGAACGCTGGTACTCGGTGCGGGTTGCGTTGCGCAGAAACGACTCTTCGCCGAGTACCATGGCGTCCATGAGCGAGGCTTGCGACGCGGGCCATAGCTCGTGAATCTTGGCAATGATGCTGGCGTGAACGCGCGCCCGCCAGAGCTGAATCCGGCTGCCGGAAAACCCGGGAAGCCGCTCGATGTCCGTTGCCTCCGCCGACCCGAGCACGCTGATGCCGTTGTCGCGCAGATAGCCTTCGTAATCGAAAGCTCCAGGATTGAGGTAATTGCGTGCCGGATGCAGCTTCGCGCGAATGCGCAGCCGCGTGCCGTAGGCCAAAGCAATTGTGGGGATGGGGCTCTGCCCCGTCCCGCTTTCCCCTTCGGCAGCGTCGAGGCCGCGCGCGAGCCTGCTCTGAGCTGGTCGAAGGGACGCCCGGCGCTCCGCCGCCTCGGAATTCTCTACCTTCTCATAAATCGACAGCCGCACCCCTGCCCGCATCGGCCAGCTTTCGCCCCCGCTCGCAATCTCTTCTGTTTCCACATCGATCGATTCACGAACCGATTTCGGTCCCGCGGCCCGCGCATATCCTTCCCGCATCACTCGTGCCGTCAGTGTTACTGGATGGCCGTCTGCGAGGGTGAGCAGGCGAGGGTCGCTTGGCGGCTGACCGCGTATCTGAATAAAAAGAGCGCCGAGAAGAATCCACGCCCCCAACGAGAGCCCCTTGGCCAGCCAGGCACGTTTCGGAAGAAACCACCACGCCGCGAAAATAAAGGCTGCGATCGCGATTACCCACCACGTCGGCGGACGCCAGGCGCGCACTCCCACCCACAGGCCGAGCGAAAATCCCAATGCAGCCCAGAATAACGGCTGCCGTGGCGGATTCCGGTCGTGGGTCATGGACTTGATCTCCGAGAAAAGAAAAAGGCGCGGATTTCCGTCAAAGTCGGAAACAGAAGGACGGACGAGTGGGACCCCGGCGCAATACCAGGGCCCGTCAAACACCCACCCGCCTTCCAGGAGGAACTTGGACGACGTGAAAGCGGTCAGCGCGCCAACAGCATCACCGATTCGATGTGAAACGTCTCCGGAAAGAGATCGAACAAGTGTGCTTCCTCGATGCGATAGCCGGCAGCTAGCAACGGCGCGATATCTCGAGCCAGCGTTGCCGGATCACACGAAACATATCCGACAAGGGGCGCTCCGAGTTCCACCAGAGAATTGGTCACCGCCTTGCCCACACCGGTGCGGGGAGGGTCCAGGACTACCAAGTCGGGCCTCTTTCGCACCGGTCGGTTTCTCAGGTAGTCTTCAGTCCGCGCGCCGACCGCTTTCACGTTCGCAGGAACATTCTGCACAAGGTCCGCATACGATGTCTGTGATGCCTCTACACTAAAAATGTGATGAAAGTTTTTCGCCAGCGCCGTCGAAAACAATCCCCCGCCGGCATAAAGGTCGAGCGCCACGTCGCCGCTGGCATTGCCGGTCACAACCGAAATTAACTCGTCGATCAGATGACGATTCACCTGAAAGAAGGCTCCCGCGCTGACCTGATACTCGTGGTGGCTGGTTCGATAGCGAATCGACTTCGCGCCGGATTGCGCTAGCGCTTTGGCGTCCATGGGCGCGTCGTCTTCGTCCTCTCCCCGCGAAGCTAGCCTCCGCGCGGTTTGCCCTGCAGAAGATCGGCGGCGCGAAGCAAAAAACGTTACACCGCTGACCTCCTGCAACTCGCGCTCGATTGCCTCCGCCCAACGCAACAAATCTCCAGGGTCGGCCTCGCGTCCGCAGAATGCCCAGGCCAGCAACCGTTCATCCGCCGCGTCAGCAAATAGCTCAATCTCTTCGACTCGCGCCGGACAATTCAATCCCCGCAAATCAAGCAGTCGCACTATGGCTCGATTGATCAGCGGCGAGCTGATCGGACATTCCCTCACGGCCAGAAATTCGTGCGAGCCAAAATGAAAGTAGCCCAGCGTAAATTCCGGCGCAGTCCGCACTTGCAGCCGCGTCCGGTTGCGATAGTTCCACGGAGGCGAAGCATGCAGGCGAATCTCAGTTTTCAGTTCGATTTTCGCAATCCGCCGTAGCGTCTCGCGCAGGATTCCAGCTTTGAATTGCAGTTGCCGCTCATAGGGAATGTGCTGATAATGGCATCCGCCGCACTGCTGAAAATACGGACAGTGAACTTCGACGCGATCGGGTGACGCTTCGATCAGTTCCGCGACCAAGCCGCGTGCGAACCCCGGCTTCTCTTGCCGGATCTCAGCCTCAACTTTTTCTCCCGGCAGCACGAACGGCACAAACACCGCCATGCTGCGACCGTCTGGGCCGAGGGGAGCGCGTGCCAAGCCGTTGCCGCCGTAGACTAATTTTTCGATTGAAAGAAGCATAGGGTTTGCGTAGGGACAACCGCCGTCGGCTGTCCCTACGTTCTAATGCATATAGAACAAGCTCAACCGCGGCACGCCGCAGCGCTCCATTAGGCGCTTGTGCACATACTGTTTGTGCAGTTGTTCAACCTGGGCGGCCGTCATGTTCCGCCGGTACGGAGCGATATCCCGATCCGCTTCGGCGCGAACATTCACCAGATCATCGTCCGGAGTCGACGCCATCAGCACCGCGAACAGCTTCTCTTCCAGCACCGTCAGCCGCCGCTCCAAATCTTCCAGCCGCGGAAGTTTCCCGCCGCTCTCGATGCTTTCCGCCAGCTCACGCAAAGAACTCGCTTCTTCTCGCGCCAGCGCTCCAGTCGCGAATCCCGCGTGCTCGGGTAGCTGAGCTTTTTCGAGCTTCTCGGCATTTCCCCGCAAGAACGCCGCAATCTGCGCCGCCTCAAATCCCGGCTCTCGCTGAGTCGTCCCTTCGCTGCTTGCACCTACCGCCGCTTCCTTCATATCTTCCGCCGCCACCAGCACGGCCTGCGAGCAGTATGTCAGGCTGTTCACCTTCCTTGATTTCGAAGGACGCTGATCGGACTTGTCGAAAGCGTCATCAATTCCGCGGAGCACGGCATCGAGTGGCACGCCCGCACTTTTCCAAGTCTCAATCAGGGCCCAATCAAGCGTTGAAAGCAGCAGATGCGTCCCACGCCGTCGCAGATAGTGCTCTTCGATTTCCGTGAAGTAGTTGAAGTAATTTTCCACGACAAGCAAGAACAGTCTCTAGAACTGGTTTCAGAAATCGGTTTGGGTAGGGCACTGCTTCAGCCGTGCCGCCAATACTCGCCAAAATTCGGGCTTTAGCCCCTGAGGGTCGAGCGGTTTCAGCGCGATCTCGGCGACTTCGGTGAGGGCCACGGTTTTGCATCGGGGTCCACAGGCTTGGCCGGCGCCGGAGTCTTTGAGTCTTTCGGCCCGGCTTCGCGCCGGAACGACTGGTTCCGATCCCAGATGATGCGCAGCCCATCGAGCGTCAAAAATTCATCCACCTCTTTGATGAAGTGGGACGCCGTGCCGATCAGTGCCCCCAGGCCTCCTGTCGCAATCACGCGAGTCTCCTCGCCCATCTCATCGACAAGCCGCTCAAGAATGCCGTCGACCAGTCCGAGATATCCGTAGTACAGCCCGGACTGCAAGCTGCCTACCGTGTTCGACCCGATCACCCGCGCGGGCTTGCGAATCTCCACCCGCGGCAACCGCGCGGTGCGCTGAAACAGCGCGTCCGCCGAGATTCCAATCCCCGGACAAATCACGCCCCCCATGTATTCGCCTTTTTTCGAAACGCAATCGAAGGTCGTCGCCGTGCCAAAATCCACAATCACGCACGGCCCGCCGTATTTCTCAAAAGCCGCCACAGCATTGACGATGCGATCCGCGCCCACTTCCGCGGGATTGTCATACAGCACCGGCATGCCTGTCTTCACACCGGGCTCAATGAACAGCGGCCTGGTATTAAAATAACGCTCGCACACCTGCCGCAGCACCGAATCGAGCGGCGGGACGACCGATGAAATCACGATCCCATCCACGTCCGATACTTCCAGGTTGTCCATCGAGAACAGATTGCGGAAGATCACGCCATACTCGTCGACCGTGCGGTTCAAGTGCGAGCCGACGCGCCAGTTCGCAGCCAGGCGTTCGTAGCGCGCCGGGTCCGTGGTCACATCCTCGCCTGCACCATGCGCCACCTTAGCAAAAACGCCCAGCACCGTATTCGTATTGCCGACATCAATGACCAGAAGCATAAGAGACTTTGTAATCGGTAATTTGTAATTTGCAATTGGAAGAACCAACGTTTCTAAATTGCCAATTACAAATCGCCAATCGCTCTCACCGTTCCACTAACCACCGTCTTCAACCCCTCCACAGTTCTCACCTGCAAAAATCCTCGCTCATCCAATCCCTCGGTAACGCCCGTCAGCCCGCCATTCTCCTCGATCGCCACTCTTCTACCCCGCACCGACGACGAACTCTTCTCGAACCGGCGCAGGATAGCATTTCGCGCCCCCGCATCTTCGATCAGGCTGCGATACTCCCGGTCGAGCGATTTTAGCAAAGCGGCGCAGAGCTCCACGCGCGACCACTCCGTGCCGGTTTCGATCTTCAATGAAGTCGCAATTTCCCGCAGCTCAG
>CAYRAC010000360.1:3535-4867 GCA_964422045.1 uncultured Steroidobacteraceae bacterium | reverse complement strand
CTACCGCCCTGCTGAGTGTCTTCGACGGCGGCCTGCGACGTGCGCAGGTCGCCCAAGCGCGCGCGGCGTTCGATGCCTCCGCCGCGTACTACCGGATTACCGTCGTGAGCGCATTTCAGCAAGTCGAAGACAGTCTCGCCACACTCAATCACTACCACGACGCCAGCGTCGATGAAAAGGCCGCCGTCGACTCCGCACAGCGCACCCTGGACTTCTCCCTGGCGCTCTACAAGCAGGGTGCGACCGACTATCTCACCGTCGTCACCTCGCAAACCGCGCTCCTGCAAACTCAGCTCGAGGCGCTCAACCTCGATACGCTGCAGCTGACCGCCAGCGTCGACCTCATCCGGGCGCTCGGCGGCGGCTGGGAGGATTCCGCGGGCGCACAAAATCCGCGGCCGCTGAACGCGAGGCAGCGCGGATAACAGCTCGCGTACCCCGATGCGGTCTGCCGGAACAGAGCGCCGAGCAGGGGCTCGTCCGTAGGGATGGATTGACAGGAATTCAATCTCCGGTAGTGTCGGCTTCATGCGCAACTCGCGCCCAACATCTGATCATCTCCACAATAGAGGAAGCCATGGGCACGACAGTCTCTTTCAATCGCCCGGACGGCAACGCCGTGTCGGGCTATCTTGCCGAGCCGGCACATCCTGCCGGTGCGCCGGCAGTCGTCGTCATCCAGGAGTGGTGGGGGGTCAACGACCAAATTCGTGGCGTCGCCGACCGACTGGCCAGTGCGGGTTACCTCGCCCTCGTACCCGACCTGTACCGCGGCAAGGCCACGGTTGAGGCCGAAGAAGCACATCATCTCATGACGGGCCTCAATTTCGCCGATGCCGCGTCTCAGGATATCCGCGGCGCCGTGCAATACCTCAAGTCGCGCAGCGTCAAGGTGGGCGTGACTGGATTTTGCATGGGGGGCGCCCTGACGCTGCTCAGCGTGTGCATGGCCCCGGAGATCGACGCGGGCGTCGTCTGGTACGGCTGCCCGCCGCTCGAGTACATCGACGCGACCAAGATCAAGGCGCCGCTGCAGGCGCATTGGGCTACGCAGGATCAGTTCTTTCCTATCGCCACCATAGACACTCTGCAGGACAAGCTGCGCGCTGCCGGGGTGACCTTCGATTTCCATCGCTACCTGGCACATCATGCCTTCGCCAACGAGACCGCCGTAGGGCCGCACCGCATTCCCGCCACCCAATATGACCCCGTGTGGTCGCAGCAGGCATGGGACCGGTCCTTCAGGTTCTTTGGACGCTGGCTTGGCTGACGGATTGCTTTACTTCGCCGACGCCCAAGGGACCGTCGTGCCGGCGATCGATGAGTTCGATG
>CAYRAC010000360.1:0-3525 GCA_964422045.1 uncultured Steroidobacteraceae bacterium | reverse complement strand
CACCACCCTTGACATGAATTGATCGGAATTGACGATGTCGAAATCGGCATGGCCCGCCGTCGCAACATCGGCGATTCGCTGATCCGCGCTCATTGGTGCGCTCGTCACGGAACCGGCGTCGCGAGGGGCGCTCCTTTGTCGACGATCCAGGTCGACACGGCCGTGCCGCCCTCTCCTCCGGGTGCAGCGACCAAGCTATGGATTGCGCCTCGCTCATTAAAGAAGCTGTCCCCCGGATTGAGTATCCGATCTGGCTGACCCCGTGTCTTCAAGATCAGTTTCCCTCTGAGGACGTACCCGCTCTCATCGCCGGGATGCGTATGAAAGCCGATCGCGGTTTCGGGCGGCAGCATCGCAGTGCCGATGACGATCTCTTTGCCGGGTACCCCCGATTGGTCGTGATGCGAGAACAGCGTACGCACGGGCTGTGGCTTAGGCTCGTCGGCGCCGGCACTGAGCGACAGCGCGATGACTGCAACAAAGGACAATTGACATAGTGTGCGCATGGCTGTGCTCCTGATCGCTGAGTGAAACTCTCACCGCTACGTATGGGTTCTATGGTGCTTCGAGACTCGAGAAATAGGCTGAAACAGCCGAAACATCGGCATCGTTCAGTCGCTGCGCCACCGAGGACATGAGCTTGCCGGCATCGTTTTTGCGCTTGCCCTGCCGCCACGACTGCAGTTCGGCGGCGAGATAGTCAGCTGATTGCCCGGCCAGGTAAGGCGCCGAATGGGGCAGGCCGCTCCCGTCAGGTCCGTGACAGTTATCACAGGCCTGTACGCGCTCTGCCTCTGCTCCTTGTTGGGCTAATTGACGGCCCCTCGCCAACTGGATGTCAGTGGCCGGGGGATTTGGTGCAATGAAGGGAGCCGCGAGCGATGCAAAATACGCGGCGACCTCCGCGCGATCCGCCTCGCTCAGAGGCTTGGCGAAATTCTGCATGACTTCGTTGCTGCGGGCGCCAGAGGCGTAGTCGCGCAGTTGCTTGTCGAGATAGTCTGCCGACTGCCCCGCGAGTCGAGGAATTTTAGCCGCCGGCGCCCCCTCGCCGTTCGCACCGTGACAGCTCTGACAGATCACCGCCGCAGCGGGGCCCGGTCGCTTCGCCGACTCGGGTCCGGCTTTAGGGGAAGCGGCGGCGACAATGACGCTCGCTCCAAGCGCTAGCAGAAAGACCATGGCAGATGAGCAGGGGTGCATGACGCGTGTCACGCGGACACCAAGCGACCGGGATTCTTGAGGTACCGATTCTTAAGGGCGTCGATTGCCCAATACGTCAACGCACCCAATGTATCGGTCGGATTCCAGGACGCGTTCTGCGGATAAGCCGATGCTCCGATGACGAACACGTTCGGGACGTCCCAGGATTGCAGATAGCGATTGACGACGCTCGTCCGAGGATCGTTGCCCATCACAGTGCCGCCGGTGTTGTGCGTCGTCTGATACACCGTCGTTGTGTAGGGGGCCTTGCGCGGCGCACCGGCGACCAGCTTCGCGCCCATGGCTTTGCCGATCTCGACACCCTTGGCTGTGACGTAGGCCGCCATCTTCAAATCGTTCTGCGGAAAATCGAAGGTCATGCGCAGCAGCGGTTGACCCCACGCATCCCGGTAGGTGGGATCCAGATCGAGATAGTTTTGCCGCGTCGACACCGAACTGCCGTGCAGGCTGAACATCACAGTGTGGTTGTAGTGTTTGACCACCGCTTGCTTCCATCCCTTGCCCCATCCGGGAGTACCCGGCGGCACCGGGTGATACTGAATGGGACGGCCGTTGGTGTTGACCGCACCGATGAAGGCTCCGCCGATAAATCCAAGTCCGGAATGGTCGAAATTGTCGCCTGCAAAATCGTTGATCAACGTTCCCGAGGCGCCCGAGGCCATGAACGGGTTGATGACCACATCTTGGTCGAAAAAGGCGGCCACCGAACTCATGGTCTGATACGCATAATTGCGCCCCACGACTCCGGTTCCGCTTTGCGGATTGTAGGGCATCCCAATCCCCGAGAGCAGCAGCATGCGCACGTTATTGAGCGCAAATGACGCTGTGATGACCAACGATGCGGGTTGTTCGAATTCGCGACCCGCGGTATCGATATAGGTCACGCCGGTCGCCTTTTTCTTGGTGGAATCCAGATTGATGCGCTGAACCTGACAGCCAGTGCGCAACTCGAAATTCGAGTTCGCCAGCAGCACGGGCAGAATCACGGTTTGTGGCGTTGACTTTGCGTAGTGTTCGCAGGCATATCTCTCGCAGAATCCGCAGAAAACGCAGGCGTTGAGTTTGACTCCCTCCGGGTTTGTGTACGGTTGGCTCAGATTTGAGGACGGCTGCGGGAAAGGGTGATATCCCAGGCCGGTGGCGGCCTTGCGGAACAAGGCACCCTGAAAATGCTCCTTCTGCGGCGGGGTCGGGTACTCCCGTGAACGTGGCGATTCGTGGGGATCGCCGCCCGGTTGGATCTCGCCCTTGATATTTCCCGCCTTTCCGCTGGTGCCCAATAGATACTCGAACCGATCGTAGTGCGGCTCGAGTTCCGCGTAAGTCACTCCCCAGTCTTGAATCGTGACGTCTTTATCTAAGAAATTCTTCCCATAACGCTCTTTGGTGCGCGTCGCAAGTTCAAAATCGTTCGCCTGGAATCGGTAGGTCTGACCGTTCCAGTGCACCATTGAACCGCCCAAACCCGTGCCCGGCAGAAAGGATTCCCATCGACGAACCGGCAGGGCCGTCTCGGAACTGGCATTACGAAAGGTCACCGGCTCTCGGGTGTTGTCTTGCATCAGCGCTTTGCGAATATCGAAGCGCAGCTCGTCGTGCACTGCGGGACTTTGGAACTCCGGCACCGTGAACCGAGCTTCGCCCCGCTCCAGACCGACGACCTTGTAGCCGGCAGCAGCCAATTCCTTGGCGACGATGCTGCCGACCATACCGACGCCGACGATGACGACATCCACTTCTTTCAGGCGCTGTACCATAGCTCATTCCTTCTCGTGTATTACACGCGTGGCTCGACTGATAGGCTCGCGGGAATGTTCGGATCGACGTGCAAATGGCGTCGTCCGTCCTCTCCGATACTCATGGGCTCGCGCACAAATTTTTCACCGTGCCGATCGATGGCCTCATAGTAGTCCGCATAAGCGCCGGGGAACCCAATCATTCGCCACGCCACCATATCGCGATTTCCGCCATACACCGGATCGCTGAAAAATCCCTCTACGGACATCCGCAATAACATGTCGAAGAACACCGCCGAAGGCACTCCGTCCAAGTCCACACCGCCCGCCTCCAATGTCTTGAGGTAGGCGTCCTGCGCCTCGGCAGAAAGCGTGCCGAAGGCGGCGCCCTGCGTTTCGAAGTTGCTATTGATAGCGCGCAGCGCCACATGAAAGAGCTCCGCCGGCGTAAACGGCAATTGATACCCTTGCGAGGGCGAGCCGGACTGCCAAGGTCCGCTGCGGTAGAGCCGCTCTCCAGACCCCCACGCGCCGCCCAGTTGCTTGTCCAAATAATTGGGCACAC
>CAYRAC010000359.1:0-4875 GCA_964422045.1 uncultured Steroidobacteraceae bacterium | reverse complement strand
CCTCGTAGTCCGGCAGCGCGCCGCCAAACGACTGCGGCGCCAAGCGCGCCTCGAGCGCAGCGCAGAATCCCCACATCTTCTCGAGGTGGGCGCGGTATGCACTTAAATCGGTAAATCGCGCCTTGACGTCGAGGCGCTTCTCGAGGCGCTGATGCGAGGACGATGTCGCGGAGCGCAATTGCGCGATGGCGCTCATCATCTCGACATAGCGTCGCCGCCGCTTGGCTTTAATGGGCTCATAGGCTTATCCTATGGTGCCACATCAGCTCCAGGGATGGTACGGCGCCTTGGCCGCCAGCTGCCGGTCAACATGGTCCCGGCCGCGGGTGCCGCGGCCGGCTTTGAACGCCCAAATCCACAAGCGCTCGCTCGGCAACGGCATGACCATGAACCAATGTTCGAGCACCGCCAGTGCCAACAGGCTGCTCAGCAAGGCATAACTCGTGCTCTGAAAGGCGTCGGCCGCGCTCAAGTACTTTTGCACCAAGCGCGCGCCGACGAGCGTTGCGCCGGTGACCGAGAATGGGAACAGGAAATTCATCGGCCGCTTGCAAAAAAAACCTTTCAGATACTGCAGATGCGCGGGCAGGAATTTTTCGCCCAGGTTGGGCACGCCCAGGAATAAGTTGAGTTTGGCACTCAGGCGCATGGCCCACAAAATCGCGTAGGTTGAGAGGGCAACTCTGTTGGCTGCGGCGTAAGTTGCGCCGAAAACCGCCAAGGCGCCCAGCAGCGTCGCGATCTCATTGTAGATGATCGCCTGGGTGGCATGCACGAAGTGGCGCCAACCGCAACAGCGTTCAATGCAAGCGTGCTTCCTCGGACCGGTGATGAAGCCCATCAAAAAGCTCATCTCGAGCCAGCCCCATACCAGTATCGCGGCCGAGAAGGCGGTGTAAGCACCCCTGACGCTGGCATCGGCGGCGCTCAATTGCAGTGCATGCCCGGCGGCCAGCAGGATGACCGTGGCACCGGCCATGCTCCAGCGAAACGAAGTCCGCGGCAGGCCGTCCAAGAACAGAATGATCCCCGTGGTGAACCACCAAACCAGGACCGCGTAAAGCGACGGCGCGCCAAAGCCGGACATGCGCCGTTGCTTACCAGGCCGGCGCCATGCGGACTTGTGCAGGCAAATCGTGGCGCCGCACCGGGAGCAGGTAGAGGCGCGCAAACGTCGCCGCGGCCGCCGCAGCGAGTCCGAGTCGCCGCAGCGCAGCCAACGCGCCGCCGCGTGCCTTGGCAGCGGCGCTCGCCGCGGCAATTGTGCGCAAGCGCTCGAGTCCGCGGCGAAAATGCGGGTTCTCCAAATCCAAAGACAGCGGGAACACCTGTTTTGAAATTTCGGTGGTGATGCGAAACACGGTGAAGTCGTATTCGGTCGGATCGATGTCAAAGGCGGCGTGCATCAGCGGGCGGTCATGGTCGCGCACATACATGGTCGCAAACACGGCCAACAGGAAAAATCGTATCCACAATTTGTTATGGCCGCGCGTAAGGTGCGGGTTGGCCCGCATGATCAGGGCAAACGCCTCGCCGTGCCGGAATTCATCGTTGCACCAGCGCTCGAACCAGCGGAATATCGGATGAAAACGCCTCTCGGGATGCCGCTCCAGATGCCTGAAGATCGTGATGTAGCGCGCGTAGCCGATCTTCTCCGACAAGTATGTCGCGTAGTAGATGAATTTCGGACGAAAGTGCGTGTATTTTTTGTCGCGCCTGAGAAACCCCAGGTCCACACCGACGCCGAAATCCTTGAGCGCCTGGTTGATGAAGCCGGCATGGCGCGCCTCGTCGCGGGCCATGAAGCCCATCAGTTCGCGCAGCTCCGGATTGGCGACGCGTCTTTTGATTTCGCTGTACAACACGCAACCGGAGAATTCCGCCGTCACGGAGCTGATCAGGAAGTCGAGGAATTCCTGGTGCAGATCGGCCGGCAGTCTTGCGACCTCGGCATCGAATTGCGCATTGCGCTCGAAGTGATCGCGATTGATGTCGAGTTTGAACTCGTCGATCATCTGGTCCCATTCGGCCCGCACCGGCGCGGCGTCGAAGTGCTCGAGAGCCGCATAGTCGGTTTTGTAGAAACGCGGACTGAGTAGCGTATTGGCCTCGGCCTTACGTGTCGCCTCGGAACCGGAACCGATGCCAATCACTGCGTTGCTCATGATTTGTCCTTTGGCCGGCTGCTGGCAATCAAGATATCGGCAAATGCGCCGGCATTGGTGGGCCCAAACACTTCGATGTCGACGTGGCGCCCGGTTGATGGGTCATCGAGCGACAGCCGTCCGTCCGCCCAACGAGTCAGCCGGAACGGAGGGGTGGGCCCGACGTGTTCGGCGCGCCGCTCGCGCACCAATCCGCGCAGTACTCCGCGCACGAAACCGTTGGTGCCGGGCGGTAGGGTATCGACCAGGCGATTGGTTGCAAACGAGTAGATGAGCACGGCGCCGTCGGCGCGATCTTCGAACCGCAAATCGTGGCGCTCCACGACGGCGCTCGGCGGCGGCCTTGCCGGTCCATAACCCGTGATTCTTGCAATGCTCACCAATAGCAGCGAGGCGAGCACCAGCGAGCCGGCGCCGAGCAGCGCGCCGCGCGGTAAGGATTTCTCCTGTTTACCGATGACCACAGCAGGCATCGCGCGACTTCCTTCAGGCCGCCGCGGCGCTGCGCGGCCGCAAACCGTTGGCCGCGGGCACGGTTCCGGTGGCATCGATTCGCAGCGCAGCGACGCCCGCATCCGCTGCCAGCGCCAGCCCAAGGATCTCGGCCGCGCGCCGCGCATCCGGTAACGCCCGCAGGCTCGGCTGCGGATGAGTGAGGAATCCCGGCCGCAAATGCGGCCAGGTGATCAAGTATCCAACCCGCTCAGCCTTGATCACCCGCATTGCGATATCGCCGGTGCGGTCGGGAAACATCTTGAGTTGCGCGCTGTCAATGACCTTGAAAGGGATGTTCATCGTCATCGGCACGGCGACGCCGTGGCGCAGCAGCACTCGGCGGCTCGTGATGCTGTACACCGTGGCGCGCGCGGCGCAGTAGGCGAGCAGCGACAGGACGGCGATCGCGATGCCGCCCAAGGCGAATAAGAAGGCGCAGGAAATCACGATCGCCGACGCTGAGTGGCCGCTTTCGACCCCGACAGCGATGCGCCACAATACCAAAAGCGAAAAGTAAGCGGCCACTTTGCGCACGTGGTAGGCACGCATTGCCAACGATTTCCACCGCGCAGTTCCCTGCCACAGCAGCCGCTCTCCCTCGGGAAGCAGCGCGGGCAAACCTCGAATCGGCTCGAATTCGAAATCATCATGGCTCATAGCAGCGGCTCCGAGCGGCTCGCCGTCGCATACAAATTGCCGCCGGCATAGTAGGCGGTAATTTGGTCTTCTTCACGCCGCGTGACTTGGTCGGGATTCGTGAGGCCGGGGACGGTGGCGAATTGCGCACCGAGTATCGATCTTACTTTCACCTGCAGCCGGCCCGCGTCGATTTTCGCAAAAGTGATGGGCAGCAACACACGTCTCGCGCCGGTATCGACCTCGAGGTAACGAATTTGCGGTTCGGCTCGATCCACCCATAGCTCGCGCACCACGCCGCCGGGCTCGCGGTCCGCGCCGACGACGGTCATGCCGCGCGGATCGGGGTCGCTGCTCGCCACCGTGAATCCGGGCGCCACGCGCAGCGGCACGATCATCGGTTGGCCATCGATGGTGTGATCCGCAATGTTGGCGCGTTGCGCATACGCCGCGGGACCGACCGCGTCCAGCATGGGGTCGCCGCTCGGTTGCAGTGGGGCGCCCGGATATGCGCCCATGGGATCGGCCATGATCGGACGCGTGTCCGATTCGACTCGCGGCGCCTTGACCACGCTGCCGTCGGCGAGGTGGAAACTCTTTGCCGGCGGTATGGCGGGGAATCCTTGCACCTTGACGCGTCCTCCCGAACGATCGGACTCGAGCGGGTAGCCCTCGCGCTTGTCCTCGCGGCGCAGATAAATGATAAGACCCGCGAAGAAGATCCAAAATGCATACAGCACTATTTGCGCAACGTCGAAATAGCCGGTCACAGCACCCGTGTTCATCACGCGATCCCCTTGATTCTCACTTCATTGCCAACTCGTATTCCGTCGGCGGCTGCGCGGCCACCTTCGGTCCCGACCGCACCAGCGGTCCGATCGCCACCAAGGTGGCGAACAACAGAACAATTTCGATTTGATAAACGGCGCCGTAGCCGGTCGAGGCGCCCGACAGCGCGGGCCCGAGCGAACCGTGGACCGCAAGACCGGTGACGGCGTCGCGGACCGCGCCGCCCAATGCAATCGCCACTCCGGCGCTGGTCGCCTGCACTGCTCCCCAAGCGCCCAGCGCAAGACCGCTCTCGCCGTTGCGCTCGCGCGCCATGGCACCCGCCAGCGTCCCGACCGAGAAGAATCCGCCGCCGAAGCCGATCATGAGAACGCCGAGCCGAAACAGCAGCGGCGACTCCATGGGCGCGGCGAAGATGACCGCGGCAAATGCAACCAGTCCGATGAGCGTTCCGTAGGCCGCGAGACGGTAAGGGTCGGCGCCATGTCCCAAGAATCGAGCGGCGAGCGAGAATGCGGCCAACATGCCGCCGGCGAGCATCGCCGTCAACGCCGTGGTCGCGCCGACCGGCAGATGCAGGATCTCGCCGCCGTACGGCTCGAGCACGATGTCTTGCATGTTGAATGCGGCTGTCCCCAATCCCACCGTCACCAAGAAACGAATTGCGCGTGCGTGCTGGGTGAATTGGCGCCACGAGTCGAGGAATCTGGCGCCGCTTACCGCGAGCGCGCTACGCGCCGAATCGCGCGCCTCCTGCTTCCACAGTGCCGCTATGTTCAAGGCCATGGTC
>CAYRAC010000358.1:0-4888 GCA_964422045.1 uncultured Steroidobacteraceae bacterium | reverse complement strand
ACCGTGGCCTCATCGCAAATATCTCCCTTGACGAAAAGGTAGCGCGGATTCTGATCGAGGCCCGCGAGGTTTTCGATATTGCCGGCATATGTGAGCGCATCGAACACCACCACCCGCCCCTCGCTGGTGCTCGACAACCAGTGGCGGGCGAAGTTGGCGCCGATAAACCCGGCGCCTCCGGTGATGAACAGGTTATGTGGTTCGTAGCTCATCCAGCATAGTCCTCAAATTATGTCGCCAATAGCGTGCCGGCACCTTGATCAGGGTCCGTGTCGACACGGTATCGAGCACGCTGAACGCAGGCCGGCGCGCGCGCGTCGGATACGCGGCGCTGCGAATCGGATTGACGGGTACGGCGCGGCTGAGTAAGCCGCGCGCCAAGGCTTCATCTTGAATTGCGACCGCAAAGTCGTACCAGCTCGCTACTCCGAGATCGGTCCAATGGTAGATGCCACCGGGTGCGCCAATTTCGATGAGTCCCCATATTGCCGCAGCGATGCTCCCTGCCCAGGTCGGCGTGCCGATTTGGTCGCTAACCACGCTTACCTGCTCTTTCTCTTGCATCAGCCGCAGCATGGTCAGCACGAAGTTTTTTCCCGCAGCAGCGTATACCCACGCGGTGCGCAGTACGATGCCGGTCGCGCCGCGGAGCGCCTGCCGCTCGCCACCAAGCTTGCTCGTGCCGTAGACGCTCAAGGGATTAGGTTGGTCCCCGGGCAAGTACGCGCGGTTCGACTGGCCGTCGAACACGAAGTCCGTCGATAAATGCAGCAATCGGCAGGCCGACGCCGTAGCGGCCGATGCCAATACGCCCACGGCGGTGTCGTTGACGGCAATCGCTTGAGCGGGATGATCCTCAGCCAGATCGACCGCCGTGTAGGCGGCCGCATTGATGATCCATTGCGCGCGCGTTTCCGCCAATGCATCTGCCACTGCCTTTTCGTCGCCGATGTCGAGTTGAGCGCGGCTGCGTACCAGGACCTCGCGCCCCTCGCCGGCCGCCGCAACGACTGCGTTTGCCACCTGGCCGCCGCCGCCCAACACCAGCACCTTCACGCGAACTTCTCAATCTCGGCAAAGCTCGCACCGCGCGCATCCTTGGCGGACAATTTGGGAGTCACGCCCGCCGGAAGCGGCCAGCGGATTTCGAGCGTCGGATCGTTCCAAGCGAGGGTGCGCTCATGCTCCGGGCTGTAGAAGTCGGTGCATTTGTAGAGGAAATCGGCCGATTCGGACGTGATCAAAATGCCGTGCGCCAAGCCCGGCGGCACCCACAAGATCCGATGATTATCGGCGGAGAGCTCCACTCCCCACGACTTGCCGAAGGTTGGGCTGCTGCGCCGCAGATCGACCACCACGTCGAATACGCTGCCGAGCGCGACGCGCACCAGCTTGCCTTGAGTGTGCTGCACCTGCAGGTGCAATCCGCGCAATGTCCATTGACTCGAGCGGCTGTGGTTGTCTTGTAGATAGGTCGCGTCCAGACCGGCGGCTTTGAATTTGGCTTCGTGCCACGACTCCATGAAGAATCCGCGCGCATCGCCGAACACCTGCGGTTCGATCAGCGTTACATCGGCGATGGGAGTCTTGGTAAATTTCATGCGGCCGAATTCTTCACAGCTGCGAGTGCTCGTTGACGATGCGCAGCAAATACTCGCCGTAGCCGCTCTTGGCGAGGGGCTTGGCGAGTTTGACCAAATCCTCGGCGCTGATGAACCCCGAGCGCCAAGCGATCTCTTCCACGCAGGCCACCTTCAGCCCCTGGCGCTCCTCGATGATGCGCACGAACACCCCCGCGTCGAGCAATGAGTTGTGCGTACCGGTATCGAGCCATGCGGTACCGCGGCCGAGCCGCTCGACGTGCAGGTCGCCGACTTGCAGGTAGGCGCGATTCAGATCGGTGATTTCCAGCTCGCCGCGCGGCGAGGGCTTGAGGGCCTTGGCGAACGCGGGAGCGCGACCGTCGTAGAAATAAATCCCGGTGACCGCATAGTTCGACGGCGGCAACTTGGGCTTCTCCAATAAATCCGTGACGCGGCCCGCGGCATCGAACTGCACCACGCCATAGCGTTCTGGATCCTGTACGTAGTAGCCGAACACGGTGGCGCCGGATTCGCGCTGCGCCGCCGACATCAATAGCGCGGTGAGGTTCGCGCCGTAGAATATATTGTCGCCGAGAATCAGCGCTGACGGCGCACCGTCGAGAAACGACTCGCCGATGATGAGCGCCTGCGCGATGCCGTTCGGCACCGCTTGGACCACGTACTCGAACGACAAGCCCCACTGCGCGCCGGTCCCCAGCAGATCGCGGAAGGCTCCCTGGTCGCGCGGTGTGGTGATGATCAGATACTCGCGGATGCCGGCGGACATCAGCGCTGCCAGCGGATAATAAATCATCGGCTTGTCGTACACCGGCAACAACTGCTTGCTGAGCGACATCGTGATCGGATGCAGGCGGGTGCCGGCGCCGCCTGCCAGAATGATGCCCTTTCGTGGTTTCACCGAGTTGCTCGCAATTCGTTTCGAGGGCCCGGATTATAGGGTATCGCCATGCATCGCATCCGGGATAATTGCGCCGTTGCGAGGCCCCTAGCGATGCCGCGCCACATAGTCGATCAGCGAACCCAACCCGGCCGCTCCGTGCCCCGCCGGCGCGCGCCCGCCCTTCATGTCGATTCCTACCGCGAGTTTCTTGCCCAACTCGACGCCGAACTGATCGAAGGAGTTGATGCCCCAAACGGTGCCTTGAACGAACACACTGTGCTCATACAAGGCCAGCAGTCCGCCCAGGCTTCGCGCCGTGGTCTGCGGGTAGAGCAACAGGGAGCTCGGGCGATTGCCGTCGTAAACCCGGTGAGCCCCGATCCGCGCAATCTCCTCGGGCCCGGCACCGGCGCGTCGCATGTCGGCCTGGACTTCTTCCAAGGCGTGTCCAAAGGCAAATGCCTGCGCTTGCGCAAAGCAATTCTGCAGCGCCAGATCCTGTGCCTCGGTACCTCCCCACGAACCGCGCAGCGGTGCGATGAAGTCCAAAGCCTGCGTCAGCGTTCCTTGATGCAACATCTGGAAGAATGAATGCTGCGCGTTTGAGCCCGGTTCGCCCCAGACGATGGGCGCGGTGGCGAAATCGACGCGTCCGCCCGCCAAGCTCACCGACTTGCCGTTGCTCTCCATTTCGAGCTGCTGCAGATAAGCGGGTAATCTCGCCAGGCGTTGATCGTAGGGCAGCACGGCGAGGGTCGGCAGCTCGAGGAACGTCCGGTTCCACACCCCCAGCAACCCCATGAGCACCGGCAGGTTCTTCTCGAACGGCGCTTGTGTGAAGTGCCGGTCGATGTCGCTCGCGCCGCTCAAGAACTCCTCGAAACGCCCGCTGCCGACGCTGAGCTCCGCGATCAGACCGATGGCAGACCACACCGAATAACGGCCGCCCACCCAATCCCACATCGTAAAGCGATGATCGGCGGCGATACCGAATGCATCCATGGCGGGCGCATTCGTCGATACCGCGACGAAGTGATTCGCCGGCGACTTCTCGCCGAGCGCGCCGACGACCCAGGCGCGCGCCGCGTTGGCGTTGGCCTGCGTTTCCAAGGTCGTGAAGGTCTTCGAGCAGACGATCACCAGAGTTTCAGCCGGGTCGATGCTGCGAATCAGATCCTCGAGCTGAGTGCGGTCGACGTTCGACACAAAGTGCGGCGTGATATCGCCGCTCCACTCGTGCCTGAGCGCTTCGCAGACCAGCAACGGACCCAAGTCCGAACCACCGATGCCGATGTTGACGACATGTTTGAATTTCTTGCCGGTGATCCCGAGTTTGCGGCCCGAACGCACCGCCGCGACGAAAGCGACCAGCTGTTTGCGGGACTCGCGGACCTCGGACTGAATCTGCGCGGAACCGGCGAAATCCGAGCGCAGCGCGGTGTGCAGAACCGCCCGCTGCTCGGTGCTGTTGATCAAGTCGCCGCGAAACATCGCGGCCATGCGTGCCGGCAGCTGCGCCGCGCGGGCCAGATCGATCAACAGCGACAGGGTTTTGCCGGTGATTCGTTGACGCGACATGTCGAGCAGCCAGGCATCGTGCTCGACGTGAAAGTTCTGCCAACGCTGCGGATCCGCTGCGGTCAGATCGCGCAAATGCGCGCCGGCAATGTCGCCGGCATGGGCAGCCAGCGCGTGCCACTCAGCCAGAGAAGAGTTGATCTGTGTCATGTCACACCCGTTTCGGAGGATTCATTTCTGCGCCACACCGTCCTGCCGCCCGACGCCTTGTCGAGCAACGCCAGCACGTGTTCATGCGCGTCCATCTCTTGCTCGCTCGGCCGCACCACGATGATGCGCACGGCCGCGTTGAGTCGCGCCGGCGCTTGACGCGCGCGGCTGCGCGCGGTTTCCGATTCGGCGCTGAGCGACAACATGGCCTGGCCGCCGGTCATGGCGAGGTACACCTCGGCTAGGATGCGCGCGTCGAGTAAGGCGCCATGGTAATCGCGATGCGAGTTGTCAACGGAATAGCGCTTGCACAAGGCGTCGAGGTTGTTGCGCTGCCCGGGATGCATCTGTCGCGCCATCGCCAACGTGTCGAGCACCCGGCACAGATCATCGACCCGGTGCGCGACATCGATGAGAGCCAGTTCCGCATTCAAGAAAGCGATGTCGAATGGGGCGTTGTGAATGATCAGTTCCGCGTCGCGGATGAACTCCAGGAACTGCGGATGGACCTCGGCGAAGCTCGGCTCTCTTGCCAATCGTTCGCGGGTCAATCCATGCACCGCTTGCGCGCCCTCATCGATGTCGCGCTGCGGATTGAGATATTGATGGTAGGTTCGGCCGGTCAAGCGCCGGTGCACCAGTTCCACACAGCCTATTTCGATGACCCGGTGGTGTT
>CAYRAC010000357.1:0-4901 GCA_964422045.1 uncultured Steroidobacteraceae bacterium | reverse complement strand
GCAGGACCTTAATCAAGCCGCATTGGATCGCTCGCGTCTGGAACGCTATCTGGCAGCGATCCGTGCACTCAACGATGCGGATCCGGCGCGCCTCGCCGAAGCCGCGCCGCTGCTGGCGCGCAGTCTGGCGATCAAAGTGGACGATAAATGTCTCGACAGACTTCCCGAACTGCAGGCCCCGTGCCTCACTCAGGGCCAGGAATCGCTCATCTTGAACGATGGCCACAGCACCTCCATCGTCGAGGCCCTGACCTCGGGCCCCGGCAGTGATTTGGCCATGGAAGCAAGCTACACGCCGCAGCTGAGCTACGGCTACTACAGCCCGTACATTGCCTCGATTCTCGATATCGCACGCATCTTCGACTCTTTCCGCATCGCGCAATATCAGTACATCCCGGCGCTTGCCACACAGCGCGGAGACCAGCTCGCATTGACGCTAAATACAGCGCCGTCCTTTCACAATCCGCAGTCCGTACTGGTGATCGCGCTGCCGGCCGTGGAACAGTCGCAATTGCCGCCGCTGCATGCAGTCAACCCCAAAGATATCTACTGCGCGGGACGGACCACGCTGGTGCTGCCCGTCGATGGAGCACCCCTGGTGTTCTCGACGGGCTATGCGCATGACCTGACCTTGAGCCTCACGGGAAGCGACGGCAAGAGCATCAATTTGCCCGCCACGGCCGACCCGGCGCAAGGCGGTTACGTCATCGACACGGCGGTGTTGCGCGCGGCGCCCCTCGGGGACAGCGTGCGCGCCTCGCTGCAGGGCTATTGGGGCTTCGAGCGCTACCACGGCCCGAGTTTCGTCTTGATGAATGCGCATGCCAAGAATTGGGAGCTCGCCGCGGGCGACGAAGACGCGCTGGTGGTCGGCCGCCAGGATACGGTTCACCTGCAGTCCGATAGCGTGAGCTGTGTCGATGCCATCATGCTCAAAGACCCGGCCGGCAAAGAGTTGAAGGCCGAATGGAAGTCCGTGCGCCCGAACGAACTCGAGGTGAAACTTCCTCTGCAAGGCGCGAAACCCGGTGCCATGACTCTGTTGGTGAAGCAATACGGCGTCGCCGATCCGCAACCCGTCTCCATCCAGACCTTTGCGGAGGCGGGACATTTCGATAGTTTCGACCTGCATTCCGGCGATACGCAGGGAATTCTCAAAGGCAGCCGCCTCGATGAAGTTGCGAGTCTCGCCGTCAAGAATGTGGTGTTCGTGCCCGGCGAACTGTCGACCCGCAACGGCGGTGACGAACTGCCCATGATCGCGCAAGATGCGGCCGCCGCGGCCGGCCTCAAGCCGGAACACAGCATCGCGGCCAAAGTCACGCTGCAGGATGGACGGGTGTTGCCGCTGACCGCCGGCGTCGATGCGCCGCGGCCGCGTGTGACGTTGCTCAGCCAGAGCGTGCAGCCCTCGCCCTCGAGCCGCGACAGCAACATCCAACTGTCCAATCAAAGCGAATTGCCCCTTGATGCGACCCTTACCTTCGCGGTTCGCGCGCAGACGCCGGCGGCCTTCACGCGTGACGAAACCATCGAAGTGGCGACCACCGATGAGTCGGCGTCGGCTATTTTGAGCTTCGCCAACGGCGGCATCACGCTCGAGAACACCCAGGTTGCGGTGAGCACGTTGAACCCGGTGAAGGCCTTCGGCGCTTCGGTCTTCGGTCCGCTTCAATTCCGTGTGCTCGCCAAGGGAATCGCCGGTGATTGGCGGCCTCTCGGCAATCTGGTGCGTTTGCCGGTTCTTACGGGCCTCACCTGTCCTTCGACGGCGGAACTCGCCTGCAAGCTCACGGGCGCGAATCTCTATTTGGTCGATTCAGTGGCCAACGACCGTGAATTCACCCATCCGGTGCAAGTTCCGGACGGCTTCTTGGGAACGGCCCTGCCCGTCCCGCATCCGCTCACCGGCAGTCTGTTTCTGAAGTTGCGCGACGACCCCTCGGTGATCAATCCGACCTCATTGGATGTGCAGCAACTTGCCCCCTCGGCGAGCGATGTGGCGCGCTCCGCGGCCCGTCAAGAGTCGCCGAGCCAACCCTAGGCGGCCTTTTTCCTCGGCACCTTGGTTCCTGCGCGGCGGGCCTCCGAAAGTCCGATGGCAATCGCTTGCTTTCTACTCGTGACCTTCTTGCCGGAACCACCGCTGCGCAACGTCCCCGCTTGCATCTCCTGCATTGTTTTTTCGGCAATTGCCGCATGCCCCTGTCGGCGGCGCCCGACTTCAAAATATGCCGAGAGCCATCCCGGCGGCCAAGGTGGCTCCGAGTTCCTCGCAGGGCGTAAGGTCGCTTGCGGGAATGTGTTTGGGCTTCAGGATATCTTCCGTGCTGGTGGCATGAGTGCAGACGATGATCGGCTCGGCGATCGCCTTGAGGCGCCAACCGGTGGCGATGCGCTCGATCTGTTGCGCCGCACTCCGGCCGTCGCTGCCTGCGCAAATGAGAACGGCATACGGCCGGCCATTCAGCCGCTCGAGCAGCGGATAGTACGTGCGATCGAAGAAATCCTTCATCTGGCCCGACATGGCCGCGAGATTCTCAGGGCTTGCGAAGATGTAGCCGCTCGCTGCGAGCACATCGTCTGCGTGCACCTCGGCGGCCGCGCGTAAGGAGACGTCGAGCGCCGTCTCGGCTTGGGCGCCGCGCGCCGCGGCGCGCGCCATCTGCAGGGTTCCTCCGGTCAGGGAGTGATAAACGATCAACAGGGTCTTCATGAGGACGATTCTCGCAAACCTCCCGTGGGCCGTATCCTACAGAGGGCGACGATGCCAACCGACTGTAAAGCCGCGGGGGTTGTTCGACACTCCCGCTCAGCCGCAACCGCTTTCGTCAACAAAAGGTGTCATCATGCTTCACTATGCCGTAGTTTTCTTTATCATCGCACTGATCGCCGCTGTCTTTGGCTTCGGCGGAATTGCGGTCGGTGCCGCCGGTATTGCTAAGATACTGTTCATCGTATTTCTCATCGGCGCCGTGGTCAGTTTCTTGATGAGCCTCGGCCGCCGCGTCTGACGTCTTGCATCATCCATAGGAGCACACATGGAATCCGTAATCGAATCGCCGACGGCGCGTAAGATCAGCGACTATGCCAATGGGCAGGTCAATAATTTTCTCGAAAGCGTCGAGGATTTGACCAAGGCGTTGAAGGACATCGAAACGCCCGACATTGCGCGGGTTCGTGCCAAGGTGAAGATTGCGTTGGTGGCAGCCAAGAGTGCCGTGACCGACACGGCTCAACAACTGGGTAGTCAGGCGAAACAGGTCGGCAAACGGACCGACGATTTCGTGCGCGACAATCCCTGGCAGGTCATCGGCATTGCGGCGGTGGTGGGTCTGGCGGTCGGCATCCTGGCGTCGCGCCGTTCCTGAGCGGACTTGAGTGGCGGCGCGGCCTATGCGCGCCGCCACTGCGTGACCCCGCCGGGCTTGTCCTCGAGCAAGATTCCCGCCGCGGTCAGCTGCTCGCGAATGCGGTCGGACTCCGCGAAATTTTTGGCGGCCCGCGCGCTGCGCCGCGCCGCGAGCAACATCTCGATTTCCTCATCGGCTATGGATTTCTCGCCCACGCTGCGCTTCAAGTACGTCGCGGGATCTTGCTGCAACACGCCGAGGACCGCGCCCATCGCGCGCAGCGCCGCGGCGGCCGACGCCGCGGCCGCATCGTTCCCCGCGGCCTTGGCTTGATTGAGCTCGCGGGCCACTCCCTGCATCACCGCAAGCGCTTCGGGCGTGTTGAAGTCATCGTCCATCGCGCGGCGGAATTCGCCGAGTGCGGCAGGATCGACCGTCGCCGCGCCCGCATCCTTCAGGGCGCGATACAGACCTAACAAGGTCTCATCCGCCTGCGCGAGCTGCACGCTCGAGTAATTGATGGGTCCGCGGTAGTGGCTGCTGAGCAAGAAGAAGCGCAGCACTTCAGGATCGCGCAACGTCTTCAGAACCTCACGCACAGTAAAGAAATTGCCGAGCGATTTCGACATCTTCTCATCGTTCACGCGCACGAACCCGTTGTGCATCCAAACGTTTACAAACGGGGTGTCGCAAGCAGCACAGGACTGCGCGATCTCGTTCTCATGGTGCGGAAACTTCAGATCCTCGCCGCCGCCGTGCAGGTCGAAATAGCCGCCAAGCAAGCTGGTCGACATCGCCGAACATTCGATGTGCCAGCCGGGCCGGCCTTGGCCCCACGGCGAATCCCAGTGAGGCTCGCCCGGTTTGGCGTGCTTCCACAGCACGAAATCGAGCGGGTCGAGCTTGGCGTCATCGACCTGCACGCGCGAGCCGGCGCGCAAGTCGTCGATCTTTTTCCCCGACAGGCGGCCGTACTGCGGAAATTTTCGCACCGAGTACATGACATCGCCGTTGGCGGCAACATAGGCGTATCCCTTGTCGATCAACGTCTGCGTCATGGCGATGATCGGGCCTATGTAGTCGGTGGCACGCGGCTCGAGATCGGGCGACTGCAGTCCCAACGTGGCGCAATCCTCGTGCATGGCTACGGTGAAACGCCGCGCCAGATCCGCCCAGTTCTCGCCGTTGGCGGCGGCGCGCTCGATGATCTTGTCGTCGATGTCGGTGATGTTGCGTACGTAGGTCACGTTGTAGCCGAGCGATCGCAGGTAACGTTGAATCAGATCGAATACCGTCAGCATGCGTGCATGCCCGACATGGATGTAGTCGTAGTTGGTCATGCCGCACACGTACATGCGCACTTCATTGCCACGCAGAGGTTTGAACAGCGTTTTCTCGCCGCTGAGTGAGTTATGAATTTTGAGCATGAGACTCGAGGCGATGGCGTGCCTTCTCCGGTGACAGCAGTTTGAGCAAGGGTGCGAGTTCGGGACCGTGAGCCTGACCGGTCAGGGCGACACGTAAGGGCATGTAAAGGTCGGCGCCCTT
>CAYRAC010000356.1:0-4923 GCA_964422045.1 uncultured Steroidobacteraceae bacterium | reverse complement strand
CCACGACCTGCGTGACCGCAGCGTAGCCGGCCAGGGCCAATCGAGCGCGCAGCGCTTCCAGGTCGAGCGTCTCGCCCACATGTACCTTGAGGGAATAGGCCTCGACGTAGCTGCGCGGCGCCAGGCGCTGCAGCAGCGTGTCAACGGCGACCAACCAGACGCCGCGCCGCGCGCGCGGCAATTCGGCCAATGTCGCGAGACGCGCGGAGGTGATATCCGGATGCGCGGAGAAGCCGTCGTAGGGGAGGGTCTCCAAATCGGGAAACACTCTGACCGGCAACTCGGCTGCTGCGAAAAAGCGCAACTCATCGCCGAGCGCTTCGGCCTCGCGCGAGTTGTGCGCGAGGACGATCAGCGGCGCATGCGAATGCGCTGCCGCTTCGGCAATTGCGAGCGCGGCGGCCGCGCCATAGAGCTTGCCCCACTTGACGACGGGCGCATCGGTGTCGGGCAGGATAATGTCGAGCAGTGGCATCTCACGAACGCAAACAAATAACGCCCGCCGCGAACAGGTCGCGGTGGGCTTGCAGGACTTGAGATCTTACGCGATTTCGCGCTATGAGTTTGCGACCACGCTGTGGATCACATGATCGGCTTCGAAATAGACGATGAACCCGGGATACTCCCAGCGCGAAATCGGCGGCTTGCCGACCGCCGGTACTTTATTTGCCGGCGCGCCGAATTTGCTGGTTACCTGGTCCATACTCATGCCGCGTGTCGGCGTGGCGACATCGGATTCTTTGACCGCAATTCCGTTGTCCACCGCCACAGTCTCGGCGCAGGCCGAGCCGCCGGCGAGCACCGCCGCCAGCATCAGGATTGCATACCTCATGGTGCACCTCATTTATTTCCCCTCGAGCAAACTCGGTTCCTCGTAAACTATAACACCACACGCGCAGGCAATACTTTGACTCAATTAACACTCTGATTATATTGTTATTTGTGGTTTAATCGCCGCGCATGTTTCAGCCCCTTCCAGTTTTCGTGGGCCTGCGCTATTCGCTGGCCCGCGAGCACAGCTTTTTCGTGTCTTTCATCACCTGGGTCTCGCTCGCCGGCGTGGCGCTGGGTGTCGCCGCGCTGATCACCGTGCTGTCGGTGATGAACGGACTCGAGTCCGAATTGCGGACCCGCCTTTTGAGCCTCACCGCGCACGCGAGTCTCAACGCCAAGGGCGCGCCGATTCGTGATTGGCCGACGGTGATTCGCCGACTGCAGGGCTCGCCGGGTCTGGTGGGTGCGGCGCCCTTCCTCGATACCGATGCGATGTTGAGCCGGCCGCCGTCGATGAGCGGCGCGATCGTGCGCGGCATCGATCCGCAGCTCGAGACCCAAGTGTCGTCGATCGCGGACGCCATGCGCGAGGGTAAGCTCAGCGATCTTGAGCCGGGGACAAATCGCATCATCCTCGGCCGCATGCTGGCCTACCAGCTGCAGGTGGGCGTGGGCGATGCGGTAACGATCATGATCCCCGGCAACACCGCCTCGGCGGGCGGTGCAAACGACGGCATCGTGCCGCGTCTGCGGGATTTTCAAGTGGCGGGTATTTTCGAGGTCGGGCTGCAGGAGCACGACAGCGTATTGGCGCTCGTCAACCTGCAGGATTCCGAGGCGCTGCGCGGCATCGACGGCGCCACGGGAATCCGCCTCAAGTTCACCGATGTGCTGCAGGCACCGGAGCTTGCGCGAATTGCCGCCTCGCGCCTGGCGCCGGGCTTGCAGGTGCGCGACTGGACGCAGGACAACGAAGCGTACTTTCGCGCCATCCGCATCGAAAAGACCATGATGGGTCTGATCCTGATGCTCATCGTCGCGGTTGCCGTGTTCAATATCGTGGCAACCTTGGTGATGGTGGTGAATGACAAGCGTACGGACATCGCCATCCTGCGCACGTTGGGTTTGAGTCCGCGCGGTGTGATCGCCGTCTTCATGACGCAAGGTGTTCTCATCGGTTGGATCGGCGCGGCCGCAGGCGTCGGGCTCGGCCTGGCGCTCGCCTGCAATGTGGATGTGATCGTGCCGTTTCTCGAGCAAACGCTCGGCTTCCATTTCATGGATCCGGATGTGTACTACATAACGGGACTGCCGAGCGAGGTACACCCCGGCGACGTCGTGAGAATCGGCGCGGCGGCGTTGCTCCTGACCTTGGCCGCGACGATCTATCCCGCCCGGCAGGCGGCGAAAACCCAACCGGCCGAAGCGCTGCGCTACGAATGATGCGCTCATGGTATGAAGGGTTCGTTGGATTGCGGTATTTGCGCGCATCGCCGAAGCGCGGCTCGCTGTCCTTGATCGCCGGCATCGCCATACTGGGCCTCTGCCTCGGCGTCGCGGTGTTGATCGTGGTGCTGTCGGTCATGAATGGCTTTGAAGAAGTATTGCGCACGCGAATTCTGAGTCTCACCGCCCACGCGACGATTTCCGGGCTCGAGGGGCGGATATCGAACTGGCGCGGGGATCTTCAGAAGCTGCAGCACTTCCCGGGAATAGCGGCGGCGGCGCCGTATATCGAAGAACAAGGCATGCTGATCCACGGCGACAAGTCGTCCGGCGTGCTGGTGCGCGGCGTATTGCCCGACGCCGAGCGGCGCGTTGTCGACCTGCAGCAGCATCTGTTGAGCGGCCGCATGAGCGATCTCGCCGCCGGCTCGTACCGCGTGATCTTGGGGCAGGCGCTCGCAGAAGAACTCGGCGCCAAAGTCGGCGATCGCGTGGTGCTGCTCGTGGCATTGGGCGATGTCACGCCGGTCGGCGTCATCCCGCGCATGCGCTCATTCGAGGTCGCCGGCATCCTCGCCATCGGCATGTACGAATACGATCGCAGGATTGCCATCGTCTCGATGCAAGATGCCGCCAAGTTGTTGCGCATGGGCGACGCGGTGAGCGGAATTCGCCTGAGCCTCACCGACATGTATGCGGCCCCGCGCATATCGCGCGCCGCCGCCATCGCGCTGGGCGGAGATCTGCTGGTGCAGGATTGGACCAACGAACATGCCAATTTCTTTCGTTCGATCTCGATCACCAAGCGCATCTTGTTCTTCATTTTGTCGCTGATGGTGGCGGTCGCTGCATTCAACGTGGTATCGACGATGGTGATGGTGGTGAAGACCAAGCGGCGCGACATTGCCATATTGCGCACCTTCGGCAGCTCGCCGCGAAGTATCTTGACGATATTCGTCGTGCAGGGCAGCTTGATCGGCGTGCTCGGCATCGGTGCCGGCGTAGTGCTCGGTGTCGCCATCGCGGCGAATCTGCAGGATCTCGTGCATGTCTTGGAAAGCATCGTCGGGTTCAAGTTTCTCGACGCCCGTGTGTACTTCATGAGCGACCTGCCGGCGCGGGTGCATGCCGGCGACGTGGCCCGCATTTGCGGATTCGCGTTTGTGCTCGCCTGCCTCTCGACTCTTTATCCGGCGGTGCGCGCTGCGCGCCTGCCGCCTGCGGAATCGCTGCGCAACGATTGAGGATGGAAAAGACCATGTCGAATTCAGGCGAGGTGGTACTCAAAGGCGAGGATCTTTCCAAGGATTTCCTGCAGGGCGATGTCAAAATTCAGGTGCTGCGTGCGGCCTGCATCAGCGTGCGAGCCGGCGAGCGCATTGCCATCGTCGGTGCGTCCGGCTCCGGCAAGACGACGCTGCTGCAGTTGCTGGGGGGGCTCGATTTACCGACCGCGGGCAGCGTGGAAATCGACGGATCGCAGATGAATCGATTGAACGACGCGGAGCGCGGCTACCTGCGTAATCGCGCCGTGGGTTTCGTGTATCAATTCCATCATTTGCTGCCGGAATTCACCGCGCTCGAAAACGTTGCCATGCCTCTGTTGGTGCGGCGCGTCGAGCCGCGCGCCGCCAAGCAGCAGGCGGGCGCATTACTCGCGCGGGTCGGGTTGGGGGAACGCCTCACGCATCGCCCTTCGCAGTTGTCCGGCGGTGAAAGGCAGCGCGCCGCCGTGGCGCGCGCGCTCGTGACGCGGCCCAAGCTGGTATTGGCCGACGAACCGACCGGTAACCTCGATGGCGCGAATGCCGCGCAGGTCTTCGAATTGATGTTGGAACTCAATCGCGAATTGGGGACCAGCCTCGTGATCGTGACGCACGACGAACGATTGGCGGCGCGGCTCGATCGCGTGCTGGTGCTGGCGGACGGGACTTTATCCGAGCGCAGCCCCGCGGCCGCCTGAGCGCGCGCGCCTGCGGCGCAGTTGATATAAGACGCGCAATCGCCACGCGCCTTGCGCCAGAAGGTAGCCAACGCCGGCCGCGGCCAATCCCAAGAACACCGAGCCGAGCAGCAGGGGCGCCCACAGTTGATGAATCTTCGCGGCGAGGTTTTGATGCCTGAGCGCATGCAGCAGGGGCATCAGGTCCATGCCCATGAGTTTCGCGCCCACCCAAATAGAGCCCGCCACCTGCGGCACCCACGTCAACGGATTGCTGACGAACACCGTGGCGAACAGCACCGGCAGATTCAAGCGCAGAAACACGCCAAGTATGACGCACGTTACAAGGTGGACGGGCAGGGGAATGGGGGGAATGAAGGCAATGAACAGGCCCAGCGCGAACGCTCGCGTAACGCCGTGCCGATGAAACGTCCAATAAGAGCGATCCAGGACGATCGCCTTGAACGGCTTCATACACCAGAGTTTCTCCAGCGTCGGGCGGTCCGGGGTAATGCGTTTCAGCCAGCGTCGCATGGATTTCGATCGACTCCCACGAACGGCCATTATGCCGGTTTCGCGGATCAGCGACAGTGAACCACGATGCTGAACCACGATCGTCTCGCAAATCAACGCCTTAGTCACAGAAGACGGTACCTCAACCGTCGGCGGTCAAGTATCATGCCCGCAGTTTTACATACAGCAATGAGGACGCAATGTGGGAGATCATCCGCGCGGGCGGTGGCTTCATGTGGCCGATCATC
>CAYRAC010000355.1:0-4930 GCA_964422045.1 uncultured Steroidobacteraceae bacterium | reverse complement strand
GATGGTGATGGCATCACCGGTCTTCACCAGCGCCAGTGGTCCGCCGATCGCCGCCTCCGGCGACATGTGCCCGACCACGAAGCCGTGACTGCCGCCCGAGAAGCGTCCGTCGGTGATCAATGCCACCTCCTGCCCGAGCCCCTTGCCCATGATGGCTGCCGTCGGGCTCAACATCTCACGCATCCCCGGACCGCCCTTCGGACCCTCGTAGCGGATGACCACGACATCCCCCGCCCGCACTTTGCCGCCGAGAATTCCCTGCAGCGAGTCCTCCTCGGAATCGAACACGCGCGCCGTGCCCGCAAAGCGCAACCCCTCTTTGCCGGTAATTTTTGCGACCGCACCTTGCGGTGCCAAGTTCCCGTACAGGACGACCAGGTGACTGTCCTTCTTGATGGGCTCCACAAGCGAGTGAATGATCTGCTGGCCCGACGGGTAGGGGGCGACGCCCTGCAGGTTCTCGGCCAGGGTCGCGCCCGTGACCGTCAGGCAATCGCCATGCAGCAAACCCGCGTCCAGCAAGGTTTTCATCAACGGCTGAATGCCGCCGATGGCGACCAGCTCGGACATCGAGTAGCGCCCGCTCGGGCGCAGGTCCGCCAACACCGGAACTCGCTTGCCGAGACGCGTGAAATCATCGAGTTTCAGCGGCACGTTGGCGGTGGAGGCGATCGCCAGGAGGTGCAGGACCGCGTTCGTCGATCCGCCGAGGGCGATGACGACGGTGATTGCGTTTTCGAAGGAGCGGCGCGTCATTATCTGGCGCGGCGTGATTCCGTGCTTGAGCAAATTGACCACGGCCGCACCCGCGCGCGTGCAGTCATCGCGCTTCTGTCCGGAGATTGCGTCCTGGGCTGAACTGTTCGGCAGACTCATGCCGAGCGCTTCGCTGGCGGAAGCCATGGTGTTGGCGGTATACATCCCTGCACAGGAGCCGGGACCCGGTATCGCGGTACGCTCGACGAATTTGAGCTGCTGTTCACTGACCGTGCCTTGGTGGTAGCCGCCGACCGCTTCGAACACCGACACGATATCGCGCTGGTCGAGGCCGGGCCGAATGGTACCGCCATAGACAAACACCGCGGGGCGGTCGAGCCGCGCCAAGGCCATCAAGCATCCCGGCAAGTTCTTGTCGCAGCCGCCGATGGCGACCACGCCATCGAAGCCTTGAGCACCCACCACGGTCTCGATGGAATCGGCGATGATCTCGCGCGACACCAAGGAGTAACGCATGCCGGGCGTTCCCATGGAGATACCATCAGAAACAGTGATGGTACTGAATGTGATCGCCTTCGCTCCCGCCGACTCGACGCCAGCGGCCGCCAGACGCGCCAGTTCATCGATGTGCATATTGCAGGGTGTCAGGTTGCTCCAGGTCGAAGCGATTCCCACCTGCGGCTTTTCAAAATCGGCATCCGCGAAGCCGACCGCGCGCAGCATCGCCCGGCTCGGCGTCTGTTTGACCCCATCGACCACGACGCGCGAATGGAGGCGGAAATCGACGGGACGGGTTTTTTTTGACATGGCCTTGAACTTGAAGAGATCGGGGCACTCCCCGGGAGGCGGCAGCATAATCACCGCCGTTGCCACTCTGCAACGAGAATTAGGGCGCGGCGCCGTAGCGTTTCACCAGATAACGGTAGACGGCGCGCATCGCCTGCGCCTCGGCTCCGATGCTGCGGCCGGGACGATCTTTGGAATTCCAGGCATATAAGTCGACATGCACCCAGGGCGTGGACTCGCTCACGAAGCGCTTCAAGAACAAGGCGCCGAATATGGCTCCCGCCAGAGTCGACGCCGCGACGTTGTTCATGTCCGCGATTTTGCTGGCGAGTTCGTCTTCGTAGCCCGGCCACAACGGCATCGGCCACAGTGGATCGTGTTCGGCGGCGGCCAGCCGGGCCAAATCCTGCACGATGGCATCGTCGTTGCCGAACAAGGCGGGCAATTCCGGACCCAGGGCGACCCGCGCCGCCCCCGTCAACGTGGCAAAGTCGACTATCAAGTCAGGCTGCTCGGCGTCGGCGAGCGCCAGCGCATCGCACAGCACCAGCCTACCCTCCGCATCCGTGTTGCCGACCTCCACCGTCAACCCCTTGCGCGTCTTCAAGACATCGCCGGGCCGGTAGGCATTGCCGCTGATGGCATTTTCCACCATCGGCACCAGCACACGCAGCTGCGCCTGGATGCGGGCGCTCATGAGCATGTGTGCGAGCCCCAACGCCACCGCCGCGCCGCCCATGTCCTTTTTCATGAGCGCCATTCCGGAGCCTGTCTTGATGTCCAGTCCGCCGCTATCGAAGCAAACGCCCTTGCCCACCAAGGTCAAGCGCGGATAGCTCGCGCCGCTGCGCGGCGCCCAACGCAGTTCGACCAGCCGCGGCGCCTCGCTACTGGCGCGCCCCACCGCATGGATGGCGGGAAAATTCGCCGCGAGCAGATCCTCGCCCACCCACTCCAGATAGGAAGCGCGATGCCGCTCGGCAAGCTGCCGCGCTGCGGCGGCAAATTCCACCGGTCCTAAATCGGCGGTCGGCGTGTTGATCCAATCGCGCGCCATGCGCATGGACTCGAGCGCAAGCGCTACGTAGCGTGTGTCGGCGTTGGCGGGCGCCGCGACGCTCGCGGCATCGCTCTTGGGTGCTCGGTAGCGATCGAATCGATAGCTTCCGTAGCCGAAGCCCAAGCACAATTGCGTCGACTCCGCGGCCGTGAATGGCTGGGCAAGATGGAAGCGCCGCGATGGCAGGCGTTCGATGAGGCCCGCGGCATGCCATAGGGACAATTCACCTTGACGCCTTCCTAAGCCGGCGACCGCGCCGCGGAGCTCGCCCGCAGGATCCGGCAACAGCACCACGCGGTGTTTCTCCGCTTTGAAATTTTGCAGGTTGAGCCAGCTCGCCACCAGCGGCGTTTGCTGCGCCCGCCAGGCATCGATCTCGTGCTCGTACAGCAACCACAACGGCACCGATTCGCTGTTTTCGAGACTCATGTGATCACTCGGGGAAGGTCTTGCATCATAAGACATTCTGTGTTGCTATTTACGGCTACTTATTCGGCGATCGCACAATATTAACGGACCCCGCGTAGGCAACAAAGTCTTCCAGGCGGGGTCTTGCATTTTGCAGGAATGGTTTTGGGGTTACAGGAGAATTGCATGCGTTTGTATTCGCAGAAAGACGTCGACAAGAAAGCGCTGCGCGGAGCGCGCATCGCCGTCCTCGGCTACGGCAGTCAGGGCCGCGCTCACGCGCTCAACTTGCGCGACAGCGGCTACGACGTGGTGGTCGGCGTCCGCAAAGGCGATAGCTGGAACAAAGCCAAGAAAGACGGCCTGAAAGTCTTGGAGCCGGCCGCCGCCGTCAAAGGCGCGAATTTGGTCGCGATGCTGGTCCCGGATCTGACGCAAAAGACACTCTACACCGAACTCAAGGACGTCCTCGAAAAAGGCGCCACGCTGTTGTTCGCCCACGGCTTCAATATTCACTTCAAGCAGATCAAGCCGCGCAAGGATTTGGATGTGGTGCTGATCGCGCCCAAAGGCCCGGGAGATTTGGTGCGCCGTCAATATCAGCAAGGACGCGGCGTGCCCTGCCTGATTGCGGTGGCGCAAAATCCCTCGAAGCATGCCAAAGCCAAAGCGCTGGCCTACGCCGATGGCATCGGCGGCACCCGTGGCGGCGTGTTGGAGACGACTTTCGGCGAAGAGACCGAAACGGATCTGTTCGGCGAGCAGGCGGTGCTGTGCGGCGGCGCGACCGAACTTGTCGTCAAAGGCTACGAGACCTTGGTCGAGGCCGGTTATCAGCCCGCGGTTGCCTACTACGAATGCCTGCATGAGCTCAAGTTGATCGTCGACCTGCTGCATGAAGGGGGCATCACGAAAATGCACCGCTTCATCAGCGAGACGGCCAAGTACGGCGACCTGACTCGCGGCCCGCGCGTGGTCAACAAGGCCACGAAGAGGGAAATGCGCAAGATTCTGAGCGAGATTCAACAAGGCAAATTCGCACGCCAGTGGATCGCGGAGAACAAGGGCGGCCGCCGCAAGTACTCCAAGTTGCTGAAGGCGGATCTGACCCACCCCATCGAGAAAGTCGGTGCGGCGCTGCGCGCCCGCATGCCTTGGTTGGAAGCCGGGAAAGCCTGACGCCCATGGCTGCGCGCACGCTGTTCGACAAGGTCTGGGCGGCGCATGAAGTCGTTGCGGAAACCTCGGACACACCGGCGGTGTTGTACATCGACTTGCATCTGATCCACGAAGTGACTTCGCCGCAAGCCTTCAGCATGCTGCGCGGCCTGGGGCTGCCGGTACGCCGGCCCGACCGTACGCTTGCGACCATGGATCATTCGATACCCACCAGCACCGACCAGGTGTTCGGCAAGGTGCCGATCAAGGTCGACGCCGCGGCAAAACAGGTGCGGCAACTCGAGCAGAATGCCGTCGAGTTCGGCGTCGAGCTGTTCGGCATGCGCGATGCGCGGCGCGGGATCGTACACGTCATAAGTCCGGAACTCGGGACCACCCAGCCAGGCATGACGATCGTGTGCGGCGACAGCCACACCAGCACTCACGGCGCGTTTGGCGCGCTTGCCTTCGGCATCGGCACGACGGAAGTCGGCCATGTGTTTGCCACGCAGTCGCTGCTGCAGCGCAAGCCGAAAACCTTCGCCGTCAACGTCGCAGGGCGCTTGCATCCGGGCGTCACTGCCAAGGATTTGATCCTCGCCGTCATCGGCAAAATCGGCGTCTCCGGCGGCACCGGCCACGTATTCGAATATCGTGGAGCGGCGATTCGCGCGCTGTCCATGGATGAGCGGATGACCGTGTGCAACATGTCGATCGAAGCCGGTGCGCGCGCCGGCATGGTCGCGCCGGACGAGGTTACCTTCGCTTACCTGAAGGACAAGCCGCGCGCACCGCGCGGCA
>CAYRAC010000354.1:3329-4936 GCA_964422045.1 uncultured Steroidobacteraceae bacterium | reverse complement strand
TGTCGCGCGATGGCGCCAATACGCACGAGTTCGCGCTCACCACCGCCAATGTGAACACCGCGAGCTTCGGCAAATTGTTCTCGTGCACGGTCGATGGTGCGATCTATGCGCAGCCGCTATGGGTGTCGAACCTCACCGTCAACGGCGCGCAACACAACGTCATCATCGTCGCCACGCAGCACGACAGCGTCTACGCATTCGACGCCGACGCCGCTCCCTGCGTGACCCTGTGGCAGGTGTCGCTGTTGGACGCCGCGCACGGCGCGACACCCAACGAGACCTCGGTGCCCTCGGGAACGCCCAACACCCTGGTCGGCGCCGGTTTCGGCGACATCAAGCCGGAAGTCGGCGTGACCGGCACGCCGGTCATCGATCCGGTGGCGCAAACCGTGTATTTGGTCAGCAAGTCCGCGGTGGCCAACGCGTTGCCCATATATCAGCGCCTGCATGGCTTGAGTCTGCTCGATGGCAGCGAAAGCTTTGGTGGACCCTATAACATCGGTACTACCAACACCAGCGGCAGCGTTAGCGCGATCTCTGTGCCGGGCACTGCCGACGGCTCAACCCAGGACGTATTCAACGCGCAAAGCGAAGCGCAACGCCCAGGGCTCGCCCTGGTGAACGGCGTGGTCTACGTCGCCTGGGCGTCGCACGAAGATACCGACCCGTATCACGGCTGGGTCGTGGGATTCAACGCCTCGGCACTGCAGTCGTCCAATGTGCCGACTGCCATCCTCAATACCACCCCCAACCAGGTTGGCAGCGCGACCTACTCGCGCGGTGGGATCTGGATGAGCGGCGGCGCGCCGGCTGTGGATGCCGGCAACAATTTATATTTCTCGACCGGTAACGGCACCTTCGACGCCGCTTCAGGGGGTTCGAACTATGGCGACAGCACGCTCAAGTTGAGCACCGGCGCCGGGCTCGCCGTGGCCGATTGGTTCACGCCCGCGGAACAGAGCTACCTCGATAGCGGCGACCTCGACCATGGCTCCGGCGGCGCCTCGCTGCTGCTCAACGCCGGCACCGGCAACTACCTCATCGCGGGCGGCAAGGAAGGCACGTTGTTCGTCCTGTCGCAAAATTCTCTTGGTCACTTTGGCGGCAGCGTCAATCCCGCCAATTCAAATGTGCAGCAAGAATTCAACATCGGCGGCTATGGGATCTTTTCGACGGCGGCCTTTTGGAACAATTCACTGTTCATCGCCGGGGCCGGGTCGGGACTGCAAAACTACACCTTCAACACCGCCACCGGCCTGTTCAACATCGGAGCGGCCTCGATCGGCGGCCATACGTTTGGCTGGCCGGGCGCCAGTCCGTCCATCTCGGCTTCGGGCAGCAGCAACGGCATTGCGTGGGCGCTCGATACCAACCCGTACTGCACCACCCAATCCACGAGCTGCGGATCCGCGGTGCTGTACGCCATGGACGCCACTCACTTGTCGACCGAACTGTGGGACAGTTCACTGGTCGCGGCGGACGCGGCGGGCAACGCCGTGAAGTTTACGGTGCCGACGGTGGCGAACGGCAAGGTCTACGTCGGCACGCGCGGCAACGATACCGGCAGCGGCACTGCGACCGCGCTCGGCGAACTCGACGTCTACGGG
>CAYRAC010000354.1:0-3229 GCA_964422045.1 uncultured Steroidobacteraceae bacterium | reverse complement strand
CAACGATACCGGCAGCGGCACTGCGACCGCGCTCGGCGAACTCGACGTCTACGGGCTAAAAGCCAACTAGCGAACGCGTTGCTTGCAAACCAGCAGCAGCGCCGCAAGACAGGCCAGCACGTAAAGCATGGCTGACACGCCGTGCCAGGCGCCGAAACTCAAGCCCAATGCGCCGCCTTGCGTGTGAGCGCGCGTCATTAGGGGCTTCAACGCCCATTCGTTGACCGCCAACAGCGCCGCCGCGCAATAGCCGGCGGCGAATTGGGTCCTCTCGGGCAACAGCAGCGCAAGCGCTGCGACCGTGAGCCCGACGTAGGTTTCGATTTGGAACAGCTGCGCCGCCAACAGCCCGGCGAGGTGTCGATCGGCCTGCGCGTAGAACAAGGTCGGCGCCACCCACAACGTCAACGACCAGAGGCTGCCCACCCACAGCACAAACACGACGCCGAATGCTGCTCGCAGCCAAGTCACGCGTGGCCCGGTTACAGGTATTTGACGGACACGATTTCGTAGCTTCGCGTACCACCCGGCGTGGTCACATCCACGACGTCGCCCTCGGACTTGCCGACCAGGGCGCGGGCAATCGGCGAGGACACCGACAACAGGCCCTGTTTGATGTCCGCCTCATCGTCGCCCACCAGTTGGTAGACCACTTTGTGGCCGCCGTCCTGGTCTTCGAGTTCGAGCGTCGAACCGAACACCACCCGGCCGCTCGCGCTCAATCTCGTAACGTCGATGACCTCGGAGTTCGACAGGCGATTCTCAATGTCGTTGATGCGCCCCTCGATGAAGCTCTGCTGTTCGCGCGCAGCGTGATATTCGGCGTTCTCGCTCAAGTCGCCGTGCGCGCGCGCTTCCGCGATCGCCTTGATGACATTCGGGCGCGCTTCGCTCTTCAGCTGCTTCAACTCCGCCCGCAGCCGTTCGGCGCCGCGTAGAGTCATGGGTGTTCGCTTCACGCCAACAGTTCCTTGTGCAAGTCCCTTAGCCGATTCACTTCAATGTCGCCGAGATGATCGAGCGCGTCGCAGGTCGCGCGCGCAGCGGCCACCGTCGTGTAATAGGTCACCTTCCTGGCGACGGCCTCGCGTCGGATCGAACGGGATTCTCGTACCGCTTGTTTGCCCTCGGTGGTATTGACGATCAATGCCACTTCGTCGTTTTTTATCATATCGACGACGTGCGGGCGACCTTCGCGTACTTTATTGACCCGCCGGCAGCTGATTCCCGCCTCCTCGAGCGCCAACGCCGTGCCGCCGGTGGCGGATATATCAAAGCCGCGCGCCATCAACATCTGCGCCAGCATGACGGCCGCCGGTTTATCGCGGTCGCGCACGCTGATGAAGCACAGGCCATGGGTCGGCAACACCACCCCCGAGGCCGCCTGCGCCTTGGCGTAGGCCTCGCCGAAGGTGTGTCCCGTGCCCATCACTTCGCCGGTGGATTTCATTTCGGGGCCCAAGATGGGGTCCGCCTCGGGGAATTTGACGAACGGGAACACGGCCTCCTTGACGCAGAAATACGGCGGGATGCGCTCCACCGTGCGCTCCTGCATGGCAAGCGTCTTGCCGGTCATGACGCGCGCCGCCACCTTCGCGAGGGGTATGCCGGTGGCCTTGGAGACGAACGGCACGGTGCGCGAGGCCCGCGGATTGACTTCGAGCAGGTAGATCACCCCGCTCTGGATGGCAAATTGGACGTTCATCAGACCGACGACGTTGAGCGCCTTCGCGAGCTTGCGGGTCTGAGAACGAAGTTCGTCTTGGATCTCGGCCGACAAGCCGTTCGGCGGCAGCGAGCAGCTCGAGTCGCCCGAATGCACCCCGGCCTGTTCGATGTGCTCCATGATGCCGCCGATCAACACGTCCTCGCCGTCGCTCACGGCATCGACATCCACTTCGATGGCGAGGTCCAGGAAGCGATCCAACAACACCGGGCTGTCGTTCGAGACCTTCACGGCGTCGGTCATGTATTGGCGCAGGTCATCCTCGTTGAACACCACTTCCATCGCGCGTCCGCCCAATACATAGCTCGGCCGTACGACCAAGGGATATCCGACGTCGCGTGCCAACAAAACCGCAGACTCCTCGCTGCGCGCCGACGCGTTGGCGGGCTGCTTGAGCTTCAACGTCGCCACCAATTTTTGGAAGCGCTCCCGGTCCTCAGCGACATCGATGCTGTCGGGCGTCGTGCCGATGATGGGCGCCCCCGCCCCCGCCAGCGCACGCGACAGTTTCAACGGCGTCTGCCCGCCGAACTGCACGATCACGCCCTCGGGCTTCTCTTTCTCGATGATCTCCATCACGTCTTCGAAGGTCAGCGGTTCGAAGTACAGCCGGTCCGAGGTGTCGTAATCCGTCGAGACGGTCTCCGGGTTGCAATTCACCATCAGGGTTTCGAAGCCGTCCTCGCGCAGCGCCATGGCCGCGTGCACGCAGCAATAATCGAATTCGATGCCCTGGCCGATGCGGTTCGGGCCGCCGCCCAAAATCATGATCTTGCGCCGGCTGGTCGGATTCGCCTCGCACTCCTCTTCGTAGGTCGAGTACAGATACGCCGTCGAACTTGCGAACTCTGCGGCGCAAGTATCGACCCGCTTGTAGACCGGGTGCAGTCCGAGTTTGCGGCGCCGGCCGCGAACCGCCGCTTCCTCGCGCCCCACCAATTTGGCGATGCGCGCGTCGGAGAAGCCCTTGCGCTTCAGTGCCCGCAGCCGCGGCAGCTCGAGGCTCTCGAAGCCGTCCTTGACCAACTGCGCCTCCTCGCGCAGCAAATCCTCGATCTGCGCGAGAAACCATGGATCGATCTTGGTCGCGTCGAACACACGTTGCGCCGTCCAGCCGGCGCGAAACGCATCGGCGACATACAGGATGCGGTTCGGTCCCGGCCAGCGCAGCTCGTAGTCGAGGGTCTCCGCCGCTGCATCGGTCAGCGGCAAGGTCAATTGCTCGTTGAACCCGTCGAGACCGGTCTCGAGACTGCGCAGCGCCTTCTGCATCGATTCCTGGAAGGTGCGGCCGATCGCCATCGCCTCGCCGACCGATTTCATCTGGGTGGTGAGGCGCGTATTCGCGCCGGGAAACTTCTCGAAGGTGAAGCGCGGGATCTTGGTCACGACGTAGTCGATGGTCGGCTCGAACGAAGCCGGCGTGGCGCCGCCGGTGATTTCGTTCTTGAGCTCATCGAGCGTGTAGCCGACCGCAAGTTTGGCCGCTATCTTGGCGATCGG
>CAYRAC010000353.1:0-4937 GCA_964422045.1 uncultured Steroidobacteraceae bacterium | reverse complement strand
CCATCTACGCGAGGCATTGGCGCGCCTGATCGTCGCCATGCCCATCTACCGGACTTACCGGACTCTCAATACCCTGCACGAGGATGATAAGCGCGTCCTGCTGGAGGCGCTGCAGAGTGCGCGCATCAGTGCACCGGAAATCGATCCCGCCGCCTTCGATTTTCTGGGCGCGCTCTTGACCAAATCGCGACTCAACGACGCGGAGGCAGAGTTCGTCGCGGAATGGCAGCAATTGACGCCCGCCGTCATGGCCAAAGGTGTCGAGGACACGACGTTCTATTGCTTCGATCGGCTGGTGTCTTGCAACGAAGTGGGGTCGCAGGCCTCGCTGATCGGAATCTCGGCCAATAAATTTCACGAGTTCTGTCATTCTTTGAGCGATCGCTGGCCGAACAATCTGCTTGCCACCTCGACGCATGACAACAAGCGCAGCGAGGATGTGCGCACGCGGATTTCGGTCCTGTCGGAAATTCCCGAGCGCTGGGCGCAGGCCCTGCACCTGTGGTCGAAAATGAACGCCGCCGCGTGGCAGAATCACGCGCCGGATCGGCATGCCGAATATCTTTTGTACCAAACACTCATCGGCGCGTGGCCGATCGATGTCGAGCGTTGCTGGCAGTACATGCTGAAGGCATGCCGTGAAGCGAAGATCAACACGTCGTGGCACGAGCCCAATCAGGCGTACGAGGGTTCGCTGCGCGGTTTCGTCGAAGGAATATTCAAGGCGCCGGAGTTCATTGCCGCCCTGGAGCGATTCGTCGACCCGCTGATTCAGCCGGGCCGTATCAACGGCCTGGCGCAGACTCTGATCAAGATGGTTGCGCCCGGCGTGCCGGACTTTTATCAGGGCACGGAGCTATGGGATTTGAGTCTGGTCGACCCCGACAATCGGCGGCCGGTGGATTTCGAGGAGCGCGCTCGGCTGCTGCGCGTCGCGCGCGAATTGAATTGCGCCGACGTTTTGGCGGAGTGGGATTCGGGCCTCCCCAAATTGTGGATGACCGCGCGTGTGCTCGCACTGCGGCGCGAGCGCGCCCAAGATTTCTCCGATCAGAGCAAGTATCAGCCGTTGGTTGCGCAAGGAGCACATTTGAGCCGTCTGCTGGCCTTTCGCCGCGGCGAGAATCTCATCGCCGTGGTGCCGCGACTCACCGTGACCCTCGGCGGCGAATGGGGCGACACGCAGCTGCCTCTGCCCGGCGGCCGCTGGCGAAACTGTTTCACCGAGGATGCCCTGCAACGTGAAATCACGCCGGACGCGCTGTTCAAGTCCTTTCCCGTCGCCTTGCTGGTACGGGAAGACGCGTGAAGCTCGAGGTCTGGGCACCGTCGGCGCGCTCGGTGGAACTCGTCACGCCGCAACGGCGGGTCGCGCTGCACCCGGCGGATCCGCAATCCAAGCACGCCGCCGGCTACTGGCAGGCCGAGGTCGAGGCATCGCTCCTCACGGATGGCTACCGATATTCGCTCGATGGCGCCGCGCCGCTCCCCGATCCACGTTCCAGATGGCAGCCCGCAGGCGTGCACGGCAGCTCGCATGTCGTGCAATTGCCGCCGATCAGCGCTCAGTTCCGCGCCGCGCCACTCTCCGAGGCGGTTATATACGAGCTGCACATCGGCACGTTTACCAGCGCGGGCACCTACGCCGCGGCGCAGGCCAAGTTGCCGCACCTGGTAGATCTCGGAGTGACCCACGTGGAGCTCATGCCGTTGGCAACCTTTCCCGGCGAGCGCGGGTGGGGCTACGACGGGGTGTACCTCAATGCACCGTTTCCGGCCTACGGCACGCCGCTCGAACTCGCAGCCTTCGTGCAAGCGTGTCATGCGCGCGGCATCGCCGTTTTGCTGGACGTGGTCTACAACCATCTCGGCCCCGACGGCAATTACCTGGCGCAGTACGCCCCGTATTTCACCGATCGCTACAAAACCGGGTGGGGTGCCGCGATCAATTACGACGGACCGCACAGCGATCCGGTGCGCCGCCTGGTTATCGACAATGCGCTGATGTGGCTGCGCGACTATGGCTTCGACGGCCTGCGGCTCGATGCAGTTCACGCCATATTCAGTTGCGACGCCGTGCACGTGCTCGAGGAACTGGCAGCCGCCGTGAAACAGCTGGGCGAGACGCTCGGCCGCAGCTTCATCGTGATCGCCGAGAGCGACTTGAACGATCCGCGCTTGGTGCAGCCGGCGCGCCGCGGCGGCCTCGGAATGGACGCACACTGGGCGGATGACTTTCATCACGCCGTGCATCGCTTTTTCACCGGCGAGACGCTCGGTTACTACCAGGACTTCCACGGGTTGGCGGATTTGGCAACGGCGCTGCGCGCCGGGTACGTGTATCAGGGGCAGTATTCACCGCACCGCAAGCGCCGGCACGGCCGGCCCCCGGCGGGTGTCGCCGCGCAGCAGCTGGTCGTGTTCGCGCAAAATCACGATCAGATCGGCAACCGCGCGCAAGGAGAGCGGCTCAGCATGTTGCTAGCCGCGCCGCAGCTGAAGGCCATCGCGGCGCTGACGCTGCTCTCGCCCTTCGTGCCGTTGTTGTTTCAAGGGGAGGAGTGGGGCGCCAAAACTCCGTTTCTGTATTTTACCGATCACAATGCGGAGCTCGGCCGCCTGGTCGCCGAGGGGCGCAGCAAGGAGTTCTCAAGCTTCGAATGGCAAGGCGCAGTGCCGAATCCGCAGGAACTCGCGACATTCACGCGATCCAAACTCGATTGGTCGGAACTCGCGCAGCCCGCGCACGCAGATCTGTATCAGTGGTACCGGCGGCTCATCGAGTTACGTCGCAATCACATTGCGCGCGGCAAAATCGCGGTGAGCTTCGATGCCAAGGCGGGATGGCTCAGATTCGTTCGCGGCGAGATATGCGGCGTCTGCAATTTCTCGGCGGCGCCGCTGTTCGCGCTGCTGCCGCGCGGCGACTGGGAATTGGTGCTGAGGTCCGACATGCACGCGGCGCAGCCAGCCGAGCGCGTGCCGCCCCATGCGACGCTCATCTACCGCCGCAGCGACGGGGCGCCCAAGCGCCAAGCGCGCGGCCAGCGGCTCGCGGCTCCTGACGATGGCCGGAACGCCGACGGCGCTGCAATTGTCGGGCACATCGCAAAGCACGACGGCATTTGCGCCGATCACGACATTGTCGCCGATGCGGATCGGCCCAAGCAGCTTGGCCCCGGCCCCGATATCGACGTTGTTGCCGATGAGCGGCACGCCGGGGCGGTCGGGCGACCTCAAGCCGACAACGACGTCGTTGCGGATACGACAGTGGTCGCCAAATCGAGCATAGCCGCTGACGATGATTCCGCCGCAATGATCGATGGTCAACTGCCGCCCAATCATCGCCTCGCAGGGTAATTCGATTTCGGTCAGGATCTGGATCAGCTTGAACAAGATCTTGTAGAACAGCGAGAAGACTTTGCGCAGCCAGGAGGGGCGCACGCGGCAACGCCAGCGGCCGAACCGGCAGATCACCAGCGCCCAAAATCCTTGAGCGCCGATGCGCCCGCCATTGGCGCGAAAATCCTGCCGGATGTTCTCAAACATACCCCGGCATCGACCTCCGCGAGTGACTCAGCGTCATGCCATCGGTCGGATCGCAGCGTGCGCCGTCGGGTTGCGGGCTTTAGAGATGAAATTTATTTGTCGGACTCGCCTCCCCGCTCATGCGTTGGAGTTGCCCGGGACCCGGTATATTGGTACCATGGTACCTAAGTCTTGCGCCGTTTGGGCCGGACCTCGATCAGGCGGTGGCTGTCGGCGGCGCTCAATGCGAGACCATAAACCTGTTTCAGGCGTGCAATTTGTTGCAGAGTGTCTCGTGAGAACGGCGTCTTGCCTTCGAGCGCATGCAGGCAGATGCCTTCCAAGAGATCCCCGAGTCCCATGTTCGAGTACTCGGCGAGTCCTTTCAGGACTTTGAGCAAGGATTCCTCGATACGAACACCGGTTTGCACTCGATTGACTTCGATCATAAGTAGGGCCTGCGCTGATGACGGACGAAGAATTCATCGCCGAACTCGAAGCCTGCATTCTGCCGGAAAGTCAGTTTGATCACGCCGCGCACGTGCGCGCGGCGTATTGGTACCTGGGGCGCTACTCATTTCCCGACGCGGCGGCGCGCATGTGCAGCACCTTGCGCAATTACACGCGAGCTCAGGGTCGGCAGGGCCGCTACCACGAGACCCTGACGATCGGCTTCATGGCAGTCATCCTGGATCATCTGCGGCGTCGCGGCGATGGCGGTGGGTGGGCCGGCTTCAGAGCCGACAATCCCGAGCTGCTGCGCAAAGATCTACTGCTCGACTACTACCCGAAAGCCGTACTGGACTCGGCGGCGGCCCGCGAAAGATTCATCCTGCTGCCACTCATTCATTGACACTGTGTCAATTATTGTCTACCGTTCAGCGCATGTCTTATATCGCAGAACGTCGGGGGGAAGAGAAAGAGCGCCGTCGCGCGGAGATCTTGAATGCCGCCGAAGCGCTGTATGCCGAGAAAGGCTGGGACTCGCTGACGGTGGATCAGGTAGCGCGCAGCGGAGGCACGCCGAAGGCCTTTTCGCCAAGAAGGGCTGGGACGCCCTCAAGGTGGTACAGGTGGCGCGCCGTGCCAGACTGTCGCGCGCGCTGGTCTACGTCTACTTTCGCGACAAGGAAGAGCTCTTGTTTGCCATCGGCGAGCGCGCCATGAGCCTGTTGCGCGATCGCTTCATCGCGGCCGCCGCCGGGCATGAACTGGGCCTTGACCAAGTCACGGCAATCGGTCAGGCGTATATGGCATATGCTAATGAATTTCCACATTATTTTGACTTCTGTTCGCGCTTCCACGCGCACTCGGTCGCGGTCGATCCGGGCTCGCACGAGGGTGCCTGCCAGGCCGCCGGCGATGCGGCCATCAGCGCGGTGATCCAAGCAATCGAAACCGGCAAGCGC
>CAYRAC010000352.1:3891-4940 GCA_964422045.1 uncultured Steroidobacteraceae bacterium | reverse complement strand
GCTGGAGAATCATCTCGGGGAACTATGGGCGCAGTTCGATTTCCTGTTGCCGGGATTTCTCGGGACCCAGAAGGACTTCACCCGCCGCTGGCGCACGCCGATCGAAAAGCAGTCCGACGCCGTGCGGCGCGATCTGCTCGCCCGCCGCATTCGGCCCTTTATGCTGCGCCGTCGCAAAGACGAGGTAGCGAGCGAACTGCCCCCCAAAACCACCATCGTGCGCACAGTGGAACTTGAGGGCGCGCAGCGTGACTTGTATGAAACGGTGCGCACCGGAATGCTGAAACGGGTGCGCGACGCCATCAACGCCCAGGGACTCGCACGCAGTCACATCATCGTGCTCGATGCGTTGCTTAAGCTTCGACAAGTGTGCTGTGACCCGCGGCTCGTCAAGCTTAGGGAAGCCCAGACGACCCCCGAATCGAGCAAGCTCGAGTTGCTTATGGAGATGCTGCCCGAACTCATCGCCGAAGGCCGCCGGATCCTGCTTTTCTCGCAGTTCACCAGCATGCTCGCTCTGATCGGCGCCGCGTTGGACGCCGTGAACATCGGCTACGTGACGCTCACCGGCGAGACCACCGATCGTGCCACTCCGATCAAGCGCTTTACGGGCGGTAACATACCGGTTTTCTTGATCAGCCTCAAAGCGGGCGGCGTGGGGCTCAATCTGACCGCGGCCGACACCGTCATTCACTATGATCCGTGGTGGAATCCGGCCGCCGAAAATCAGGCCACCGACCGCGCGCACCGCTTAGGACAAGATAAACCCGTGTTCGTCTACAAGCTGGTGGCCGCTGGCAGCATCGAGGAGAAGATCCTCGCGCTGCAAGACAAAAAGGCCGCGCTCGCGAATGCGATCTTGAGTGACGATCCGGCCCACGCCGACAAGTTTGGTGCACAGGACCTCGAGGCCCTGTTTGCGCCCCTGCCGACCCTCTCCGCGTCGATCTGAACAGACGATCAATATCAATCAGGCGCCGCGTCGAACCAGGAAATCGATTCCGGAATTCCAGGTAGCATGCTGACCTGGCCCGTGCCGGCTGCCGACG
>CAYRAC010000352.1:0-3881 GCA_964422045.1 uncultured Steroidobacteraceae bacterium | reverse complement strand
GTAAGCAGACGCCCGTCGGCGACCGCAACGGGTCGACACCGGGAATAGGCGCAATCGGCATATTCTTTTGGAGGACGCACGTGCATACGTGCTGCCGACGATGACGGCACTCGCCCCTGACCAGCGCCGCTTCAACATTCGGCGCCAACCGGGCACCGAGAAATCGCAATCTTTCCCAAAAACGAGCATCGGCGCTGACGCACGATAGAAGATTCAATCGCTTGCGAAATATTACCTTCGCGCCCAGTAACTCGCATGTTTTCGGCTCTTTATTAATGGCATGGACGCCCCTCTCGGTTCAAGTGGTTGCCACAACACTTCCACTTTGGCACAGCTGATGCCGCGCCGAGTAGGGGCGTCCATGCCATTAATAAACGGTTATTTTTGGGAAAGTTATTGAACATTGAATACTCATGACGCTCAGCGCCAGACCGGAAAGAGGGTCCCTATCGCAGCTTCGCCTTGAAAAACCGCACCACTGCCGCGTTGAATCGTTCGTGGAACGCCGCGCGGTCGAAGCCCGGCAGGCTGGTGCAGATGTCCGGCGCCATCTGGGACAGGCGCGCATCGCAGGGCGGCAAGAAATCGTAATGGCCGGCGTTCGCGACCACGTAATATTCGGATGGTCGGGGCAGGTCGGCGCGCACCGCCTCGTCATAATAGGGGTTCGGCTGATGACGATCGTCGGCCGCTCGCCAGATCTGGATCGGGGCGTGCACGCGGCTTAGCCCCGCGCGGCCGAAGGCGAAACCGAACGCCGGGGCGGCGATAACCACGGCCTTGATGCGCGGATCGGGGAGCCAGGCGCTAGCGGGAACATTCATGAGCGTCCCAATCAGTCGTTCGATGTGTCCGCCGATATGCGCGCGGCCGGGGGGTCGTTACTCGATCCGAATCCCGTAGTCTTCGCAGCCTCGACGCAGCGCCTCTCCTTTGAAATCCGAACCATTGTCGGCGTGCACGCACGCGGTTACGCCCCAGACGGGCCACTCGGCTTGGATCTTGCGCTCGAGCAGCCAGGCCTCTTTGGGAAGTACGGCGTGTGCCATGCACAGGGCGACGGACACTTCGGAGGGCTCGTCGAGGGTCAAGTAAAACCCGCAGACCATGCGGGTGGCCACATCGGTCGCCACCGTGATCCAGGGTCTGCCGATTGGTCGACGGTACTCTTCGTCCACGACGTGCAGATCGACCTGGGTATGATCGATCTGCATGACTTCGAGGGCATCATCGACGACGAACGTTCCCGGTGCGGCGCTAACCTTCTCCCGCGCGTGTTTGGCGCCAAAGCGCCGGCGAGCCACCGTCTCCGGATCAAGGGCGCGAATCCGCCGCAACACGGTGCCGCGCGCGATCGCTCTCAGGCTCTTCGCAGCACAGCGCCGGTTCACCTCCTTGTAAACATCTTCCGCTTTGACGCGCGGCTGCTTGAGATAGTGCTCGTCGATGGTCAGCCGCAAAATCCGTTCGCGCTCGGCGTCGAGCTGAACGGCGCCGCGGCGCCGTCCACTACGCTTGTCCAATAACGCGCTAGTGTGCGGTGCCGCGCGGTATCGCGCCATCCAGGTGTAGATCTGCCGACGAGAAACGCCCAGCCTTGTGGACGCGGCGTTTATGCGTGGCGCGAGCTCACCATCGCCGATCAGCAGGTCATTGATGACGCTCTCGCGTTCTCGGGCGAGGGTCCACTCGTCGTTATCGAGGCGTCGACGGACTTCGTCGTTGTTGTCGCGCGGGTCCGACGCGTCCCTGCCGCGCAGGGATCCCACTTCCACGGTGGAACGCATCCCGGTCACCAGGTCTCTGACCTCGACCTCCCCTGCTCCCATGCGTTGCTCAATCGCAACCAGCCGACCGGCATGAACCGCTACCGCCCCAATTGCGACTTCGAACGTCAGTGCTGAGCGGGTTGGATGACCCACGACGATGTCCTCTGCCGTCAGTGAAGCGGTTAAGTGGAGAAAATCAATCAGTGCAGCGGTTAGCGGTAATCTTCGTGCATATCAGAGCCCGGCCCCACCGGAAGTCTGGAGACCCGGTTGATCGCCTTATACTCTTGGAATCAAGCACTTGCAATTTGTGCGAACGAGTGTAGCGCCCCCTCCAACGGGCTGCAGTTGGTTGGAGGAAATGCACGGGTTAGTTGAAACTGACATCCGCCTTAAAGCTTACCGTCCTGAAAGGATGCTCTCGCCGTTGCGTGGAGAGGTCGGGCATCCTCGTTGCGTTGAATGTTCCACTGGGGGCGAGTTATGTTCTCGGGGTCGCTACACCTAGAGGTGTGTGCCACTGACGCGCAGCGAACCGACTGCAGATAGGAGGTTGTTACATGATGAACACGAATGTTTTCGCGGTTATCGTCGCCGCGGCGTCCAGTTTCGCCCTGGGCGGACTATGGTATTCCCCCAAGCTGTTCGGCAACGTCTGGAATAGAGAGAATGGCGGATCTCCCAGGGGCGCGGAAGGCCGGCACCCCGCCCGAGTTTTTGGTATCAGCTTTGCGCTCTCGCTCCTTGCCGCCTTGGCATTCGGAGTCTATCTCGGGCCAGCACCGACTTTTCAGACAGCCCTCGGCGCCGGGCTCATCGTCGGCATATGTTTTGTGGCAACGAGCTTCGGCATCAATTACCAGTTCGCCGGCCGCAGCTTCGTCCTTTGCGCCATCGACGGCGGGTACCACATCGGTCAATTCCTGCTGTTCGGCGTGATTCTGGGTTTGTGGCACTGATCGATTGGAAAATGCCGGTCCAGTACAGTGATCTCCGGGGGCGCCGTATGATCTTGTCACCCTTCACAGCTTTCAGATGAGGGTCGACCGTTAGAAACGAGATCTTTCCTCCATCCCAGTGTCGACGATCCGGACTTACGGGCATTCCCGGATCGCGCAACTGGGCGCGACTCGACGGGGTGGACATCCTCCGAGGTCTCGCGATCTTCTTTGTGCTGATGAATCACGTGAACATGCGCCTGGTTCTCGCCAAGATCCCGTACACGCAAGGCCTTCCCTCCCAGTTGGTGTCCTCTCTTGTCTGGAATGGACAATACGGCGTGCAAATGTTCTTTGCAGTGTCGGGCTTCCTCATCACCTCAACCTCAATTCGTCGATGGGGATCGCTCTCGAAGGTGAGCGTGCGAGACTTCTATGCGCTGCGCTTCGCCCGAATTGCGCCCTTGCTTCTGCTGTTGCTGGCCGTTCTCTGCACGTTACACGCCGCCGGCGCCAAGAATTTCATGGTCTCGGAATCAACCGGGGGACTGGGTCGAGCAGTCCTCGCCGCACTGACCTTTCACGTCAATGTACTGGAGGCGCATCGCGGATACCTTCCGGCGAATTGGGATGTCCTTTGGTCGTTATCGGTGGAGGAAATGTTATTTATTCTTTCCACCGGTCTGCTGGCTGCTTGGCCGCGGCAAGTGGCTGGTCGCCTTTCTCATTATGTTCGTCGTACTAGGGCCGTTGGGTCGCACCTTGCTCGCTCATGGGATGAAATTTGGCAGGAATATTCCTACCTGGGCGGCACGGATGCCATCGCTCTCGGATGCCTGACGGCCATTGCGAGTTCAAGGATTGCGATTACCCGCACAGTTACCTGGTTGGTTGGCGGTCTAGGGTCGGCACTGGTTCTATTCATCTTGTGTTTCTCGAACCAGGCGCAGGCATGGGGTCTTGACCAGCGTGGCCTTGACATGACGATTTTGGCTATCGGAAGTTGTATGGTCATCGCAGCTTCGGCCCAGACTCGCTGGAAGAGTCCGCGTGTCATGCATCCGCTCATAACACTAGGTCGACGCAGCTACGAGGTGTATCTGACTCACATGTTTGTGGTATTCGCACTGTTTGGGCTATTCAAGTCAGCCGGCCTATCGCAAGGTGCCGTGCC
>CAYRAC010000351.1:0-4951 GCA_964422045.1 uncultured Steroidobacteraceae bacterium | reverse complement strand
TCCCGAAACGCGGCAACGAGCTGCGCGACCGCCGCCGCTGGGTCGCGTCATCCTTGACGCTTCGTTGCACGGTTAATCACGCCGCAGTTCGCGGCGCAATGAGCCCGGCGCATCCGCTCAAGGGGCGTGAGCCGCAAATGCGTTGAGTTGATCCGCCAGTGCCTTCTGAAATGCCGGCCGTGCTTCACAGCGCGCCTGATAGGCTTTCAACAGCGGTCGCTCGGCCACGATATCCGTATGGCGCAAAGTGCGCAGCACCGTGGTCATCATCAAATCCGCGGCGCTGAATCGTTCCTCCAGGTAATCTCGGTCGCCCAGCCAGCTTTCAACCGCGCCAAGCCGTTCTTCTACGGCTTGCACGGCCGCCGGCCGCCGCGCCTTGGCCCACGCCTCTGCGGCGTTGAACAAGTCGATTTCGGCCAGGTTTTGCACGTGCGGCTCGACTGAGTTCAATGCGGCGAAGATCCATGCGCTCGTCCGCGCCCTGCCGATTGGATTTGACGGCATCAGCACATCTGACTGTTCGGCGATGTAAATCACGATGGCGCCGGACTCGAACAATTTAAGATCGCCCATTTCGATCGCCGGGACTTGGCCAAAGGGTTGCAGGGCGCGATACGCGGCAGTTCCCAGGTCGTCGCGACCGAGCAACCTCTGTTGATAGGGGACGCCCGCTTCTTCGAGCGCCCAGCGCACACGCAGGTCGCGCACGATGCCTTGCGCAAAAGGCGGCACCCAGCGAAATGCACTCAAGGTAATCATACGGCCGTCGTCGCGGAGTTAGCCGCCGCGCCTCGTCCGTCGTTCTCGTACCGATCGTGGCGCCGGACCCAGTCGGAGAGCTGGCCGCTTTTGGTCTCGTTGCGCCCTTTGGGGGCCACATCGAGCCAGTTGTACACCGTCAGGAACATCTCGCCGCCGCGGGCGTAGGTCGAGTAGGTGTGATAGATGGCGTTGTCCTCCTTATAAAAGACGCTAATACCGGGTAGCTCGTCGATCTCGGGATCGGGCTGCTCGGAGAAATTGTAGAAGATGCCGTGCTTGCGCGCTTCTTTCGGAAAAGACACGTCGAAGTCGAAATTAAAATCGCTGGCGGCGGAGGAAACCCAGCGGAATTTCCAGCCCATGCGGCGCCGGTAAGCCTGCAGCTTGTCGAGAGGTCCGCGCGCGACCGCGACGAAGCTCACATCGTTGCGCTCGAAGTGCTGCCGAGCACCGTCGACATGATCGGCGAGCAGCGAGCAGCCTGGACAACCCTCCTGCCAGTCCGGGCCGAACATGAAGTGATAGACGACCAGCTGACTGCGCCCGTCGAACAAGCCGCCCAAAGTCACCGTACCGTCCACGTCTTGAAACGAATACTCCTTGTCGAGCTTTACCCACGGGAGCGCACGACGTTTGCTCGACAGCCGGTCGCGCTCGCGCGTGAACGCTTTCTCCTCCGTCAGCAGCGCGCGGCGCGCCTCGATCCACTGTTCTTGCGAAACCACCGGGTGATCGGTCATAAGCGGCTCCTCAATCAAATCTGTGCCAAATGCTTTTGCAGTTTGTCGAGCGACCCGTTCCAGCCCTCCTCATGACTGCGGCGCGACTCCTCGTCGTGCAGTCGCGAATGAGTAAAGGTCAGTTCCGTTCCCTCGGCGATCGCACGAAGTTCGATGTCGATGCGCGACTCACCGGGATCCTCGACGCCGCCGGCCCAACGCCAGCTCAGGGTCAAGCGTTTGGGTTTTAGGATCTCGAGATACTCGCCGCTGCTCTCGTGCTCGATACCGTCGAGCGTGCGGAAGCGCACGCAGAACCGGCCGCCGACGCGCAAATCCGTCTCCGCCTTGAGCACGGGTCCGGCGTCCGGCCCCCACCAGCAAGCAATGCCTTCGGCGGTGGTCAGTGCATCGAAGACGATCGACGGCCGGGCGGCTATGCGCCGGATGAGCGTGAGCTGCGTCATCGAGCACGCTTCCTCGCGTCGGCTTCCTGTTGTTCGGCATAGGCCGCGAGACGGTCCAGTTTGCCCGACCAGAAGCGTTCATAGCGGCGCAGCCAGTCGAGGGCTGCTCGCATGGGTTGCGGGCGCAGCCGCACCGTCACCGTGCGTCCCACTTTTTGCCGCTTAATGAGCCCCGCCTGGTCGAGAACATCGAGATGTTTCATCACCGCGGGTAGTTTGATGGCGAATGGTCGTGCCAGATCGCTCACCGAGGCGCCGTCCTCGCGCTCGAGCCGCGCCAGAATGGCGCGCCGTGTCGGGTCAACGAGTGCCGCGAAGGTTCGGTCGAGCTGTGCGTTATAGTTCACCATATGGTGAAGTGTCCGCAAGGCGACGCGACTTGTCAAGAGACCTCAGTGCGGCGCCAGCATTTGCAGCGCCAATGCCTTCTCCAGAGCTTTAGCCTTTGCCGGAGCGAAGCCCTGCACCCAGATTTGTGCGCAGACGCCGCCATTCTTGAGCGCAAGCTTGGTGCCGAGATTGCGCGCGGCGGTGTAGTAAGCATCGTCGCCCACCGCGCCGAGCGGCGTCACAGCGACGTCGCCGAGCGCAGCTTTGCCGACTTCGAAGGCGCGTTCGGTCATCAAACTGAGCGACACTTTCTTGGGGACAGATTGCGGTTTCGCAGGCGCCGCCCAACTGCAAAGCAGCAAGCTGGACACAATCGGGTGCTCGCCCGCGGATACCGACAGACCCAGCACCGCGCTCACCTGTGACGCGGTGAGCATTGCACAGGCATCCGCGCCAGGGGGCGGCGCCGCGCGCACCGCTTGCGGCACAATCGGACACAGGCAGACTGCACAAGCGAAAGGCAACGCTGCTAAGCTGCTCCTGCTGGAAATGATGGGCATGTAGCGATCGCCCTCGACTGACCAGAATTGATTATAGGCGTTGCAGATCGCCGCGCCGAGCACGCGTGCTCTGCTGGTTGAGCTATTAACCGATACTGATACAGTAGCAGCCGAGTACCAGTCTCGGGGAGCCGTCATGAACGTAGGAAGCAAATCCCTTGCGGCCCTTGCCCTTGCGGCGCTGGCGGCGTGCGGCGCGGACGAGGGTAACGGCTCGACCAAGGTCAACGGTTCCATTCATGTGGCAGCCGGCCAGCAACCCGGCGCCGTCGGCACGGTCAACGGCTCGATTCAGATCGATGAGGGCGCCACGGTCACCAGCGCTACAACAGTGAACGGCGCGGTGCGTCTGGGAGATCACGCGAGCGCTGGGTCGCTGAACAACGTCAATGGTGCGATTTCGCTCGGCAGCGGTGCGCATGTGTCGGGGACTGTTTCCTCGGTCAACGGCGCCCTCACGCTGCAGGACGGGTCGGAAGTCGCCGGCTCGCTGTCGAACGTGAACGGTACAATTTCGCTGGTTGACGCGCATGCGGCCGCGGGCATCAAGACTGTCAATGGCAGCATCAGCATCTCGGGTGCCTCGCACGTTGAGGGCGGCATTCTGGTCGACAAGGCCGGCGGCAGCGGATTGCTGAATTTTGGCCGAACGGTGCCTCGCATCGTGATCGGACCGGGAGCCACCGTGCAAGGCGACTTACGATTCGAGCGCACGGTGCAGCTTTACGTCAGCGACAAAGCAACCATCGGCAGCGTGACAGGCGCGACGCCGATCCCGTTCAGCGGCGATACTCCGCCGGATCAGAAGTGACTGGGGCGAAAACATCACGTTTTGGCGGTGAATTTATGATACTGCGGCTCAATCAACGCATCGAGAAGGGTATAGCCATGCAATGCTCCCGCTTCCGCGCATCAATCGCTGTTACCGTCCTCGCGTGGGCGCTGCCCATCGCTGCCTCGGCTGCCGCCCCTGATCCCGCACTCGTCAGCGCGGTGGCGAGTCCGGCGCGCAGTGCCTCGGCCGTCGCGCGCGACGCGGCGCGCCATCCCGTCGAAGAACTGACATTCTTCGGGCTTACACCCACGATGACCGTGGTCGAAGTGTGGCCGGGCGGAGGCTATTGGACCGATATCCTTGGCCCGTATCTCGCCCAGCGCGGTCATTACTACATTGCGTTGCCCGTCCCTGGCGACGCCGAGGAGGATGGCGGCGTGAGACGCCTTCGCGAACGACTCGCCGCCGAGAAGGATCGGCTCGGTACCCTACATGAAACGAGCCTGGGGCCCGACCACTTCGATTTGGCTCCGCCGGGCTCCGCCGATCTGGTCGTGACGTTTCGCAATTTGCATAATTGGATGGATGGTGGCTACGCCGACGCGGCGCTGAGGGGGGCGTTCAAGGCGCTGAAACCCGGCGGCATTCTCGGCATCGAAGAGCACCGCGGCCGCAACGACCAACCGCAGGATCCGAAGGCCAAAGACGGCTACGTCCGCCAAGATTTTACGATTGCCATGGCAAAAAAGGCCGGGTTCGAGTTTGTCGGCTCATCGGAGGTGAATGCAAATCCTCGTGACACCAAAGATTGGGTCGACGGCGTGTGGACTCTGCCGCCCACTCTCTCGCAGGGCGACAAAGATCGTGCACGCTATGTTGCGGTCGGCGAGGCCGATAATTACGTGCTCAAGTTCCGCAAGCCCAAGTGATCAGATTTCCGGTCCGATCTCGATCGGCGAGCCATCGCTGAATCGAGAAGTGCGAAACGCTGTCGCGTCGACGCAAGGGGTCGCGCCGATCGCCATTTCCGCCGCGAGGCGTCCGGCCGCCGGACCAATTCCAAACCCATGCCCCGAAAATCCGGTGGCCACGGTCAGTCCGGGCAGCGAATTCACTTGGCTTATATAGGGAATCACGTCCGGCGTGACATCGATGTATCCGCCCCATTGCTGCACGATGTGCGCATCACGAAATTGCGGATACAGGGCAATCATAGCCGCCAGCGCTTCGCGGTTGAGGGTTTGATTGGGCTCGGGGTCCAACACCCGCGCCGCTTCGAACGGACTCGGCCGATCCAACGGCCAATTGCGGGGCGCGCGCAGCTCGCGCAGCGAT
>CAYRAC010000350.1:0-4955 GCA_964422045.1 uncultured Steroidobacteraceae bacterium | reverse complement strand
GCCGATGCCAATCTGCAGCATTACGAACTGCCGTGTGCCTTCTTCGAGCGGGTGCTCGGCCGGCACTTGAAGTACTCCTCGGGTTACTACCGTAGCGCGGCCGACTCGCTGGATGAAGCCGAAGCGAATATGCTCGAACTCACGGCCGAGCGCGCACGCCTCGCGGACGGTGAGCGAATTCTGGAGCTCGGCTGCGGCTGGGGATCGCTGTCCTTGTGGATGGCGGAGCATTACCCTCGCTCGCAGATTACCGTGGTCTCGAATTCACGCACGCAAAAGCGCTTCATCGATGCGCGGGCGGCGCAACGCGGCTTCAAGAACCTCGAAGTGATCACCTGCGATGTCAATCAACTGACATTTCCGCCGACGACGACGTTCGATCGCGTGGTGTCGGTCGAGATGTTCGAACATATGCGCAATTACGCCTGGTTGATGCAGAAGATCTCCACCTGGCTCAACCCCGCGGGGACGCTGTTCGTGCATATCTTTGCGCACAAGACATATGCGTATCCCTTCGAGGTGCGGGATGAGAGCGATTGGATGGCGAAGTATTTTTTTACCGGCGGCATCATGCCGAGCGATGATTTGTTGCTGTATTTTCAAAATGACCTGAGCATTCAGGATCACTGGCAGGTTGACGGACGTCACTACAGCCAGACCAGCGATCACTGGCTCGAAAACATGGATCGTGACCGCGCGGCGATCGAACCGATTCTCGCCGAAACCTACGGAGCCGACCAGGTGCGCCGCTGGTGGGTTTACTGGCGCGTCTTCTTCATGTCGTGCGCGGAATTGTGGGGCTACGCCAACGGCCAAGAGTGGCTGGTCTCACATTACTTATTCCGCAAATCCGCGCCAGCCCTTCAGGGCTAGCCAGCCCGCGCTTTAGGCTTCGGCTTGCGCCTCGTTCTCGCATCCGTGTTCGCAGCGATCCCGCTCGATTTGCAGTGTGGCGTGATGGATATGGAAGCGTCGCTTCAGATTCGGCGTCAACGAATCGAGCAGTGAATCTTCGGCGCCGCGATCCGGCACCACTAGGTGAGCCGTCAACGCGACGCTGGTCGTGCTGAGCGCCCAGATGTGCAGATCGTGCACATCGGTCACGCCTCGCTGATCCGCCAAATAGGACATGACCGCGGTGGAATTCACGCTCGACGGTACGCCGTCGAGCGTTAGATGCAGTGAATCTCGCAGCAATCCCCACGTGCTCACCAATATCGCGGCGACAATGAGCAGGCTGACGATCGGATCCAGCCGGCTCCAACCCGTATACATGATCAGCGCCCCCGACAGAAGAACGCCGGCGGACACGGCGGCATCACCCAACATGTGGATGAAGGCACTGCGCCGGTTCAGATCGCCATGACTGCCTGCATGCAGCATCCAGGCACTCACACCGTTGATCACGATGCCGCTTGCCGCAACCCCCATCACGATTCCGCCGGCCACGGCCGGCGGCGAAGCAAGGCGCCCAAAGGCCTCCCAGGCAATCGCTCCGCACGCCAGCAGCAGCAACACCGCGTTGGTCAGCGCCGCAAGCACCGAAGAGCGGCCCAATCCGTAGGTAAACCGGGCGCCCGGGGGCCGGCGCCCTAGATACATGGCGGTCCAGGCGCAAACCAGTCCGAGCACATCGCTCAAGTTATGACCGGCATCGGCAATCAATGCGACCGAATTGGAGATGAATCCAAATGTGGCCTCGATCACCACGAAAATGATGTTGAGGGCCACGGCAATGGCCATTCGGGTATTGATGTTTTGCGTGGCGATGCCATGCGCGTGTCCGTGGGAATGCCCATGCGCGCGGGCCTGAGCCGCGCCATGACCCTCTTCATGGTCATGGTCATGGTCATGGTCATGGTCATGGTCATGGGTTTGGGCCTGCGCATGATGATCATGGTCACCGACATGATCATCATGGTCATGCGAATGATCGCTAGGCTGCGGTCCCATGGCCGCTATCTTACTTGAATTGCCCAAATCTCAGCATGTTCCTCAACATGGGGGCGAAACAGGGCCGCGCAAGCGCTCCCAAGGCCTTTTAGAGCCCCAGATCGCTCAAACCCGGGTGATCGTCGGGCCGCCGCCCGAGCGGCCAGCGATAACAGCGCTCGCGTTCGGCGATCGGCAGGTCATTGATGCTCGCGATGCGCACCCGCATCAGGCCGTGTTCGTCGAACTCCCAATTTTCATTGCCGTAGCTGCGAAACCAATGGCCGCTATCGTCGTGCCATTCGTAGGCAAAACGCACGGCTATGCGGTTTTCGCGGAACGCCCAGAGTTCTTTGATCAGCCGGTAGTCGAGTTCGCGCGACCATTTACGCCCGAGGAACGCCTGGATTGCGTCGCGCCCTTGAATGAATTCCGCGCGATTACGCCAGCGACTCTCGGTCGTGTAGGCAAGGGCGACACGTTGCGGATCACGGGAGTTCCAGGCGTCTTCCGCCATGCGCGCCTTTTGCGCCGCGGTTTCCGCGGTAAACGGTGGTAGCGGGGGTCTATCCATGGGCATACCTCATTGACGGCCGCACAGCAGCGTAACCAGGCGAGCCGTCCCGAGGCAAGTCTCAGGAGCCGTCTAACGAATTGGCGGAACGATCACCTGAGGGGCGCGGCAAGCCGCGCGCAGGGCGTCGGCGGCACAGCTGCGCGGCGCCAGCTCGCGATCCAGACAGACGTGAACTTCGCGAAGCCGTGGCACGTCTTGAGCGCTGCAGGTAACCACGACCGAGTCGGGCGGTAGGCGCGGATTGGCGCGCAGGAATGCGCCGCCGATCGCCGCGGGCGATTGCTCAACCGCCTGTGTAGGGCGCGACAGTTCCAGTGGAATCGCGATGCTCGCGCGGGCGCGGCGCACCAGTGCAAAGAAGTCGGCCGGTTCCAAGCCGCTGCAGGTGCCGTGCGCCGACCACTCGTGGTACACCAAGCCGCGCGCCGGCATCAGGTCCGAGACGCTATGCACGACCTCATCCGGCACCGGGCGATGAACGTCGCAATTCTCGGGCCAGCCTCGTTCGTTCTGCGGCCAGAGTCCATGCACGATGAAACCATAACGCCGCGGTCCATTGCATTCGGCCGAACCCGGCGCGGACAGGCAAAATGCCGGCGACCACGACAGCGACAGAAGGTAGTACGCGAACTCGCCGGGCTCCCCCGAAGTGCGGCCGCGATGCCGCGCTGCGCCGTTTTGGATGGCGCCGAAAAACAGGCAGGCAAGCAACGCGGCTGCGCCCGACACCCGCAGCCATCGCCGAGCATGATTCATGGAATCTCCCGATCAACCGCCGGCGCGGATCGACGTTAAATCAAAGCCGCCGGAGCCGCTCACCCAAGTGTCCTTGTCGCGGATGATCGCTTGCGCCGGTAGCAGCTGGGTATTGACCCCCATGCCCGGCTGCTTACGAATTGCGGTGCCGACCGCGAAGATTTCGATCAAGCTCGAGCCAAGCTCGATGATGTAGGTCTTGATGCCGACAACCTCCTCCGCACCGAGTGCCGAAGCTTCGCTCTTCAGCCGCTCAAATACATGTTCGCGTGCATCATATATGAGGGTCGTAAGATCGCCGATCTCACCCCTCACGAAGCTGCGAAAGGCCGCCTTGATTCCTCCGATTGCGCCGAGCGAATACACCGACGTCGAGATCAAGAGCTTGACGGGCATGTAGCCCAATTGTGCCATGCCCCACAACTCCTCGCCGGTCAGATCGCTGGTCACCGGCGCGCTCATGCACTCCGACGGCAGCTGCGGATGAAATGCGGCGGTTCCAGTCATGTACATCTCGTGAAAGCCGGCGAAATGCAGGACGTTGGTTCGGACACCGACGACGGCATTGGCTCGCACCGCCTTGGCGTGCGTGACGAGCCGCTGCAACGCATGGTGGCGCGTCTCGTTGAATACGTCGCTGAACTCTTTGATCTCGCCGCGCACCAGCGTCTTGAGCGTGCCCGCGATGCCGCCGACGGCGCCGACCGAGTAGGCGATGTTGCCGAACACAAATTCTCTCGGCTCGTAGCCGGCATCCATGTGGCAATACAGTTCCTGTGCGTCGCCGGCGCTCGTGAAGCGCACGCTGCCCTGCGCGCCGCTCACGCCGGATCCCACAAACAAGAACTCCGAGTTGCCGCTGAGATTACGCAGCTCCGAGCTGACGCCGACGACGCCGTGAACCTGTTCGCGGTCCGCCTCGGCTCGCATGCGCGCAAAGGCGGCCTCGCGGCCCTCGTGAATCATGCCGGTGACGTCCGGAATCTCTCCGCCGACGATGCCGCGAAATGCGGAGCGCACGCCGCCGAGAAATCCCATGGACTGGATGCTGTTGCCGATCACGACGCCGCTTGGGATCAACCCCTTGAGCCGCATGCAATAGATTTCATTGCCGGACAGGCCGGTCAACTTGCAGTCAACGCCCATAACGAGACTCCCATCCACTGCGGATGTTTTTCGAGGTGAGTCCTTGGCCGTCGGCGCGCCAACCCGGCGGTCCGAACATCACACCGAGTGCTTCGCGCGCCGAGCGCGCCGCGAACGCTTCGCGGATTAGGGCGGCCCACTCGTGGAAAGCGATGCGCACGGGATTGAATGTCTCGATGTTCTTGACGATCCCGTAACGTGGCGGCTCTCGATCGCGTTCCGCGGCGAAGGATCCGAAGAGCCGATCCCACAGCATCAGCACCCCGGCGTAATTGCGGTCCAGATAAACAGGGTTGGTGGCATGGTGCACGCGATGATGCGATGGCGTGTTGAACACATACTCGAACCACGCCGGCATGCGGTGCACCGCCTCCGTATGAATCCAAAACTGATAGAAAAGATTGAAGCCTTGTTGCGTGAGAATCATGCTCGGCGGAAATCCCAGCAGCGCCAACGGAATCCAGGGTGTCCAGGTGCCGACGATCACACTGGTCCACGATTGGCGCAAAGCGGTCGACAAGTTGTATTCGCGCGACGAGTGGTG
>CAYRAC010000349.1:0-4967 GCA_964422045.1 uncultured Steroidobacteraceae bacterium | reverse complement strand
AACTGCTCCTCTTCATTTGAGATCGCAACAAAGCGGTGTCCGTAATGCAGCACTTTTGCTGCAATACAGCGCCCTTCGCATAATACGCAATATGGTAAGTAAGTAATTGATTTATATAATAAAAAATCGCGCTTCTTATATCATAACTACCTTCAAGGGAAAAGCGGCCAAGCGGAGAAAACTCTGCGGCGACCCGCGATCTAGGAGTGGCTGCGACTTAGTGCCCAGCATAATCGGCCGCTTGTACAATGCTCGCTAAAAACGCGGCGCGTTCACGGACCGCCACCAAGGTGAATTGATTGAAATGATCGGCCCCTTTGCGCACGGGCATTCCTGATCGCTGCAACCAACTGAAATCGGTGATTTCGACCGGTTTTGCCCACGATGGCCCTGCGGTCACCGATGCGCCGACCGACCGTCAAGAGCTAGTCATGAGACTATACGTGCATATGGGCTCGAAAATCCTTGCCGAAAGCAGTGAAACCGAACAGGTCAAGTGCCGCTGCGCCGAATTTCTGCGAGACTCCGTCCGGCCGGTGGGGGCGACTGACAGTGTCCTGACTGTCGCACTCAATCAGATGACGAGTTCACCAAGTGGCCGTAATGGTGCCTTTGATTCGCTCGTGCGACTCTTGACTTTGCCGAACGTGTGCTTTGAAAATCACGCATGCGATCCCGGGAAGATTTACTTGCGGCCCAGGATTAAGGTTCTTCCGTCTCGTGGTGTGCGTGCGTGTTGTCACCCATTCAACTGATTCGCACGCGTACTTGGCGCGGTACCTCGCTCTACTTGTTGAGAGCCGTGCTTCGCATCGTCATCGGATGGTACCGTACATGGTCGCCAAAGCTGACCGGATTATCAATCCGGAGCTCGAGCGTCTATATGCCAAGCGCGCCCACAGCCATACAGTCGAAATCGATGGGGCTAGCCATTCGGTGTATGAGTCGCGTCCAAAAGAGGTCGCGGCGCTGATTGAGCAGGCGGCGCAGCACGCCGAAGACTAACAAACAGCCATGAGGAGGGCGGCGATATATTCTCAACTATGGACTCGTATTACGGCAGCGTTGCTGCTAGTGGGCGTACCTTGCGTCGGCTCTTCTCAAACTGTGGCCGCCAAAATGGATACGACCGCTCTGCCTGACTATCACCCGAGTATGGGCGATTTGATGACGATGGCGGTGCAGCCGCGTCACATCAAACTCGGGTTGGCGGGAAGGCAACAGAATTGGATTTACCCCAAGTATGAGCTCAGTGAGCTGCGCAATGCATTCGCCCGCGTCGCGCGCACGATGCCGAAATATCAGTCAATAGATACCGTTGCATTAACGACGGCAATCATGGAAGCGCCACTAAACTCCGTGGAGCATGCAATAGATAGGAATAGCACCACGCTATTTACTCAGGCGTATACCCAGCTTACCGAGGCCTGCAACGCTTGTCATCGCAACAGAAATCACGCTCCGATCGTGATCAAGGCGCCCGACGCGACAATGTTTCCGGATCAGGAGTTTCTGCCGTCGAAGCGCTGAATTCCGACGGGTCGTCGTGCAGACCGCGCGGGTCGAAACCTGGCGAGCGATAATATTCATCCAGGCTCAGGTTGCGGTCACATTTTCCCTTGGCTTGCTGGTTGCGCTCGTGCCTTTCAGTCGATCGTCGGCCCCGATTGCGCCTGACGCCTCGCGCTTGACTGCATTCGCGACACCGGCGCCGTAGGCCGGATCGCACTTGGCAAATAGTGCGATCTGCCTGCGCTTGATCTCCTCGGGTACGCCCTGCATTGCGGCAGCAATGTTGCCGAACAGCCGCTGCCTCTGTCCGGCATCGAACAGGCGAAACAGATTGCCGGGCAGCGCGAAAGTCATCGTTACCGTCGCGGTAGTTGTAGCGGTCGGCCTCTCCGTGGAGCGGCAGCGGCGGCTCGGCCTCTGAGGCCTCGCGGGGTCGGTCAACCTCGCCGAGCCGCGAATTTTAATCTTTTTCGACCCTCAAGGAACACCTGAAGAAGGCCAGGGCGCATACCGTTTGTGATGGCGGACACCGTAACGAATCGCGATGGGCCCTCGAGTGCCGAAGGGTGAGAAATCTTGCCGTCGCGCCGGCATCGTGGTCAGGAATCATTCCGGTGCGGCCCTTTGCGGATCGTAACTACTCGGCGGCCAAACAGCCGCGCATCCACTGAAATTGCGCCAGGCCCAAGAATGACGAGCACCGCCGACATCACTACCAATTCGAAGGCGGCCATGTTCGAATTGAACAGCAGTAACGCTGCTGGAGAAATGATACCTATGATCACTGCGCCTGTGAGGCAAAGAAATAAACTCGCAAGCGGCGCCAGGAATCCGATGATTAGAAATACACCGGCAATTGCCGCCAACGCGGCGGCAATCGTAGCCATGTGTACCGGCGTGTAATTGTGGGCAATTGCCAGTCCGGCCTCAAAAGTCGCAGACGCTCCGACGACGAGGCGCAGCACGAGCAACGCTGCACCGGCCCAGCCGGAGGGGAAGCTCGAAAAAGTTCTTTGCACCGAGATTCTCCGTGCTGATTCGCCGACCGGTGAGGGTACCGCGCGCTTCGATACAGCGAGCCCCACCGACTAGGTAACCTGCGATACCACTTTCGTGGGATGCGCTGTGTCGTGCCGCATCCGGAGCTAAATGTGGATGAAGCCGCGGCGAATGCCGATCGCGACGGCCTGCGTTCGGTCCTTCGCGCCGAGCTTGTACATGATGTGCTTAATGTGGACCTTTACAGTCTCGTCGGAGATCGAGAGACGCTCGCCAATGTCCCGATTGCGGTCACCCTCGGCAATCCTCTTGAGAACCTCGATCTCCCGCTCGGTGAGTGAGTCGCCGCCGAAATGCGCCGCCAGAGTTTCCGCCACCTCGCTCGGCAGGTGCCTGCGCCCCGAATGGACCTTGCGGATCACCTCCACGATCTCTTCGAGTGGCGCGCTCTTCAAAAGATAGCCGCGAACCCCGGCCGCGAGCGCGCGTTGAATCTCAACATCCCCTTCGAAGGTCGTGAGCATGATGATCCGGGCGTCGGGGAAGACTGTCCGAATCGAGGCAACGGCGCTGATCCCGCTCATGTCCGGGAGTCGCAGATCCATCAACGTGACATTTGGCTGGTGTTTCCTAAATTCCTCGATGGCGGCCCTGGCAGTAGCCGCCGTAGCGACAAGTTGCATGTCCTTCTGATAAGCGATGACGGTGGCAATGCCTTCCCGGAACAGGGGATGGTCGTCGACGCACAGTATGCGGATGGGAGCGGGCTCGCTCATTGTTTCTCTCCGCGCAAATAGAGCCTGGCAAGCCAATTCATGAAGCCGCCGGAAGCCGAGGGTTCGAAGGCTGTAGCCGCCGGAACGATCAAATCGATCTCGGTGCCCGCCCCTACAGCACTCCGGACTCTGAGCTTGGCATCCATGTTTTCAGAGCGCTGGCGCATGCCGGATAGTCCCCAGTGACCCTCTCGGCCGGAATGCAAGACTTCCGGATCCATTCCGCGGCCGTTGTCGCGGACGACGATACGAAAGTGGTCCCGGGCATAGTCGAGCACCGTCTCGATGACCGAAGCACGCGAGTGGTGGAACGCGTTGGCGAGCGCCTCTCGGCCGATGCGATACACTTCTTCGCGGATCGGGGGCCGTAACGATCGTGGCGTACCTTCCACGATCAAGTGATACTTGATCTTCTCATCGGCCGCCAGATCCTGCGGGATCTGCGCAAACGCGCGCTCGAGGTCATCGGGGTCGTCGTCGGTGTCCGAACGTCCGGTTCGGAGGCAGCGAAGGGCATCGCGACCTTCATCGATCAACTGTCGCAGGAGCTGGGACACCCGCTCCACCAGAGGCTTTGCCGTTGCGCCTGGTAACATTTCGCTGTTCGCGACGGCCAGTTGCAGCGAAGCACTGAGCAATCCCTGCAGCAGCGTGTCATGGAGCTCCAGTGCAATGCGCTCGCGCTCCAACAGCTGCGCCTCCAGCCTGTCACGCATTCTTGCTTGAACTTGTTTCAGCCTCAAGGTCCAGAGTAACCACAGCACCAACACTCCTGCCGCGACACAGATCGCCAGGAACCATTTCGTCTGGACAAAAGCCGGCAGTATGTCGAAGTCGACAGCGGCTCCGGTTTCGTTCCAGACACCATCGTTGTTCGATGCGATCACGCGAAATCTATAGTGCCCGGGGGCAAGCTCGGTAAAGTATGCCTGTCGTCGGGCACCTGCGTCCTGCCACGGCTCGTCCACGCCTAGCTGGTACCGAAATCTGACCCGTTCCGGAATCGACAAGCTGAGTGCCGTGTAGGTGATTTGTAAGTTGCGCGTCCTGATTGGCAGCTTCAGGCCCGCGGATGGCTCGTAACGAACACCGTCCGCGATAATGGCTTGCAGGTCGACCGGCGGCGCAAGCGCGTTTGGCACCCAATGCCTCGGATCTGCCCATGCGATCCCATTGCTCGTGGCAAACCACAGGCGGCCATCGGTCCCCTCTACCAGGGTTGGCAGGGGTCGAACGGATTGCGGCGTACCGGGCATGCCGTCGAGATAGTCAAGTAGGGTGTACTGCACCGGGTAGAGTGGATCGCTGACCACCCGGCGTACCTCGTCTGCGGCCACCTTCATTGCGCCTTCGGTCGTATTCAGCCAAAGGTCGCCCTCCGCAGTTTCAATAATTCCTGAGACGGTCGGCAGAGTTGTGCCGCCGTGGCGCATGACCGCGTTGAATCGGCGTCCATCGAACCGCGCCAGACCATGCTCTCCGCCAACCCAGACGTTGCGGGTGTGCGCGTCAATCGAAAGCACCGTCCCCACATTGAGCCCTTCGGTGGCGGACAGGTGCTGTACCGTATCCTTGTCTACGATTTGAATCTGACTGTTCGGAGAACCCAACCAGACGCGACCCTCGCTGTCAGTTGTCAGGCTGACCGCGGTTTCTCCGTAGCGACTCCACTGGCCGTCG
>CAYRAC010000348.1:2275-4992 GCA_964422045.1 uncultured Steroidobacteraceae bacterium | reverse complement strand
AACTAGTGTGTTTGCCATGCGTGCGGTGCAACACCGCCATCCACCGGCAGAGCAACTCCGAGTACGAAGCTCGATGCCGGGCTGCAGAGCCAGAGCACCGCTGCGGCGATTTCCTCTGAGGTGCCCATCCGGCCGATGGGTTGTTCCTTGAGAAACTCCTTCATCGCCGCGGGGTCGATGGCCTCGCCCATGGGCGTGTCGATGCAGCCGGGGCAGATCGCATTGACGCGAATCCCCAAGGCGGCCACATCAAGCGCCGCGCTTTTGGTCAGCCCTATCACCCCGTGTTTGGTTGCGTGGTAGGCCGCGCGGCCTGGCAACCCGACCAGTCCGCCGAGCGATGAGCAGTTGACGATCGCGCCGCTCCCCTGCTTCTTCATCTGGATCAATTCATGTTTCAGAAAGGTCCATATGCCGCGAAGGTTCACGGCATTTACCGCGTCATAACCCTCTCCGGTCTCCTCTGTCAGCGGACACATGGGGCCGAGAATGCCCGCATTGTTGTAGGCCATGTCGAGCCGTCCGAACTCGGCGAGCGCACGATCTACGGCAGCCTTCGCCAGCTGCTCGTCGGACACATCGCCGGCGAGCGTGATCGCTTGGCGGCCAGTCGCGGTTATTTCCCGGGCCGTGGCTCGCAGTTTCTCTTCGTCGCGATCGATCAGCACGAGGGCCGCCCCGGCTTCGGCAAAAGCTTTGGCCGTTACCCGGCCCATGCCGGAGGCGGCGCCCGTCACGAGCGTGACTTGATCCTTGAAGTTGTAAGTAGGGTTCATAAACTTTCCTCTTGTGGCTCACTCTTCGCGCGTGCTGTAGTCAATGGCGATACCTGACGTCGCTACGCTGCATGAGTATGGGGAAATGACGATAAGCCATTGCTTGGGGGGCGAATAGCCAGCTGGCGTGGCATGCGACGATGAATGGTTCTCACCGTGGACTGCCGCTGACCGCGGCGGCCCGTTCAAAGCCCCAGGGGTTGAATTTCGCGGATAAGGTCGATCAGCAATCGAAGCCCGGTGGGCACTTGACGCTGACTGGCGTAATAAATGTGAAAGCCGGGACCCGCAGAGCTCCACTCCTCGAGCACAAGCCGCACCGTGCCCGCTTTAACGAAGGGGCGCAGCAATGGCTCGGGCCCGTACATCAGTCCCGCTCCCCCGGTGAGCAGCGTGACGATACTGCGACTGTCATCCAAGGTGAGGGAACCCGGAACATCGATTTCCATTTTCTCGTCGTGTCGTTCGAACTCCCAGTGATAGACCCTGTCATCGCCTAGGCGAAAGCGCAGACAGCGATGCTGCTGTAGATCGTCCGGGTGTCTAGGCGTGCCGAAGCGCTCGAGGTACGCCGGCGCACCAGCCACCACCCAGCCGATATCGGCCGACAGACGCTGGGCGACCATGTCTTGAGGGACCGTTCCCCCATAGCGAATTCCGGCGTCGAATCCGCCGTCAATCACGTCAATCAAGTGATTGCTGACTGCCAGGTCAATTTGAACGTCGGGGTATCGATCCACGAAAATGGGTAACACCGGCCCGAGTAGCAGGCTCGCCGCATCGCTCGGCACGTTGAGTCTGATTCTGCCCGCCGGGGCATCGCGGAACCGATTGAGACTTTCAACCGCCTCGCCGATTTGCTCGAAAGGCTTTGTAAGTCTCGCCTGTAGCTCTTCACCCGCTGCTGTCAAGGTAACGCTGCGATTGGTGCGGTTGAGCAACCGCACCCCTATTCGGGATTCGAGCCCCCTCATGGCATGGCTCAAGGCTGAGGCGCCGATGCCGAGTTCTAAGGAAGCGCGCCGGAAACTTCGATGTTTGGCAATGGCGAGGAAATAGGCAAAATCGGCAAGATCAGCACGGTCAATTTGCATCGCGACAGTGTGACCTGCCCAACTGTGGCTAACAATACGGGGCGCTCCCGCTGGGGCGGGTCCGCGAGACGGATCCTATGCCCGCGGGCCGCCGGCACTGCGTGACTTGACCTTCACTTGCCGGACCAATTGCACGGGTCGCCGAATCGATAACTTGTAGAGGGCCTGAAAGCCAAGCAGCGCCTTCAACTTACTAGCCTGGTCTGAACGCCATGTCAGCCAAAGAGCCAAGACATCGAAGAGGGCTAGTGCCGAGCCAGCTGCTATCAAAGCAAACAACCAATCGTCTGCGGCCATAAGGCTCATCCTTGTGGTATCCGCCTGCTGCCGAGCAATCCGCTCAGCAAAGGCATTGCGCCCTAAGCACTGACTTCAGCTGTGACTATCGGGCGACTAGGGAAGGGAAGCGAAAACCCAGTTTCGCGAATCGCTCGGCCATACTGCGCCAATAATTTCCAAGTAGCGAGCAGTATCACACTTGGTCGCGTGACAATTTGCCGGTGCAGCGCACCAAGTCGGGTGCAGTGAGCGGAGAGTTTCCATCATCGAGAGCTTGCAGGTCCGGCGCCGTATTCAATAAGCTTTAAATCCAGCCGCGCTCTGACAGGGAGAAACGATGCGCCGGTCAAAGCCGCTATTTCTCGCTTTGCTGTATCTCTCATTGAGCGCCTGCGCCAAGCACGGGGGTGCGAGTGCCCCGGCGATCGCGAGCGCAAGAGCGCCGGAAGAACGGCTCCTCAATCTCTATATCTGGAATGACTACCTCGCGCCCGACACGCTGGCGAATTTTCAAGAGCAGACTGGCATCAAAGTAAATGTCGCCTATTTCGACTCCAACGATACGCTC
>CAYRAC010000348.1:0-2265 GCA_964422045.1 uncultured Steroidobacteraceae bacterium | reverse complement strand
CGAGCTGCACCCGGAAGTGATCATCGACATCAAGGTGAACGTCGCCTACTTCGACTCGAACGATACGCTCGAAGCGCGATTGCTAACCGGCAGCAGCGCGTATGACATCGTTCTTCCGTCCTCGCCATTTTTGCAGCGGCAGATTCGCAGCGGCGTATACCAACCGCTCGACAAAAGCCAACTTCCGAACCTGGCCAATCTCGATCCCGCGATCATGGCCGAGGTCGCGCAGAACGACACCGGAAATCGCTATGCCATCGTCTACGCGTGGGGAACCTATGGGATTGGTTACGACCTGCAGCGCGTGAGCGCGGCTCTCGCAGGAGCGACGCCGACGAGTTGGCAGACGCTCTTTGACCCGGCGCAGGCGGCAAAACTCGCGGCCTGCGGCATCAATATTCTCGACGAACCGCCGGGCATTGTGCGCGTAGTCTTGAAATTTCTGGGGCGAAATCCCAATCAACTGACGCCGGAAAACCTCGCCGCGGCGCAGGCGACGCTACTCAAAATCCGTCCGTACGTGAAAACCATTGATTCGGCCAATTACATCCAGGCGCTCGCCAACGGCGACATTTGCATATCCGTCGGCTATAACGGCGACGTGGTGCAGGCGCATAATCGCGCCAACGAGGCGCACAACGGGATCGACATCGGCTATGTCTTGCCCAATGAGGGCTCGCTATTGTGGTTCGACATGGTGGCAATCCCAAAGGATGCGCCCCATCCCGCGAATGCGCATCGCTTCCTCAATTATTTGCTGGCCCCGCAGACCATGGCAGACATCACCAACGCGGTGGGATTCGCCAATGCCAACCGCGCAGCAACCCCGCTGGTGCGCGCGGCGATCAGCGCCAATGCGGCAATCTACCCGTCCGCGGAACAACAGACGCGGCTGTTCGTGCAGTCTGAGGATTCGCCGCAAACCGCCAGAGCAATCACTCGCCTATGGCAGAGGTTCAAGACCGGCCAGTAGCTGAGGAGGACGGCACGCTCATGAACCACAGTGGGTCCGCACTGCTATGCCTATTGGCAATCCTCAACGGCGGTTGCGGTGGCCATCACGCGAAAGTGCGCGAGGGCACATCCGGCGATAATGGCTCTGAGCAGGGCGTTGTCAATCTTTTTGTCTGGTCGGATTATCTAGCCTCCGACACGATCAATTCATTCGAAAAGCTGACGGGCCTGAAGGTGAACGCCACCTATTTCGACACCAACGAAACGCTGGAAACCCGCATGTTGACCGGCCATAGCGGCTTCGACGTTGTGGCGCCCTCCGGTGCCTATTTTCAGAGACAGATTCGCAGTGGTGCGTACTTACCTCTGAATAGGGCGCTGCTTCCCAATCTTGCGAGTTTTGATCCAACCCTGACCGCATCGGCGGCGCGCTACGATCCGGGCAATGTCTACGGGGTCGTGCATACGTGGGGGACCTTCGGCATCGGTTACAACGAGAAAGCGCTGTCTGCGATTTTGCCGAGGGCTCTCCTCAACGATTGGCGTCTGGTTTTCGATCCTTCCATAGCAAAGCAATTGGCCTCCTGTGGCATCAACATTCTGGACAACTCCGCTGCGGTGGTGCATCTGATGCTCATTTACTTGGGACGCAATCCGAACAACCCTGCTCCACGGGATCTGGCGGATGCCGGAATTGCGTTCGGCTACAACGGGGACATCGTGCAGGCACGTAATCGCGCGCGGGAAGCGAATAATGGAATATCGATCGCCTATACGATTCCCGACGAAGGATCGCTACTCTGGCTCACCATGCTGGCGATACCCCGCGACGCGCCGCACGTCGCCAACGCGCACCGGCTCATGAACTACCTCATGGACCCGCAGGTTCTGGCTCATACCACGCAACTCACCGGGTTCGCGAACGCCAACTTGGCCGCGCTACCCTTGATTGACGCGTCGATCGCGCAGGATCAGGCCATCTACCCGACGGCCAGCCAACTGCGACGCGTCATGGTTCAATCGGAAGATTCGCCCGAGCAAGCTCGCGCCATCACCCGCATCTGGCAGAAATTCAAAACAGGACAATAGTGACCTGCTTCAACCGCCTCATCTGCTTCGCCGTCTGGGCGAGCGTCCTCGCCGCCTCGACGGGCAGTGCGGCGCCATCGCAAGTCGCGGCGCGCAATTACCGCGATCAGAATTTCGACTACTTCGTGAGCGGTGATCCGGCGTTGCCGCGCGCGGCGCACACCGAATTTACGCTCGCGCTGATGGGCGGCGGCGGCTCGGTCGATGCGGCCTTCGCCGCGA
>CAYRAC010000347.1:0-4993 GCA_964422045.1 uncultured Steroidobacteraceae bacterium | reverse complement strand
ATTTCTCCAAGGCCGCCGACAGCCTGGACCGCGCGGCGGAAGTTGACGCGTATGAGTCCGGTCATCAAAAGCGTTTGGAGAGCCTGCGCGGAAAAATCGACGACAATCGCTTCAAAGTGATCTCGTCGCGCTTCTCCAGTATGGCGGACTCGACCACCTCGCCGGTACGCAATGCGGAAACCATGCTGGGCGCGGCGGCTCTGCAAGACCTGATGTTGCAGGCGGAAATTCTGGTGCAATATGGCATGCGGACGAAGGCGGTGGAACGCCTACAGCGAATTTCGGAACTTTTCCCGCACGAGGAAGAACGCAACCCGGCCCTGCAACAGCTCTATTCATCGGCCGGACTGTTTCCGCAGTATACGGATTCGGCCCCCGTGCCCGCAGCCCAGCCAGCCAAACCCGCTCCGGTCGCTCCTGCGCCAGTGGCCCCGCCGCAAGCACCGACATCCGACGTAAGCAGTTTTACGAAGGTTGCCGAGATTACACGCAAGCTTTACAAGCAGGGCAATGCCGATGCCGTAATGACGACGGCGGCCAACGAACTGGCAGGCCAGTGGCACGTCACGCGATGTGTGGTCGCCATGCGCAAGCCGGGGCTGCACAGCACCAGCGTCAAACAATTTTGCGGTGAGCCGTACAAGGCGGCGGAGGCCGGCCCGCTGGAAAAGATTGTCACCGCGATCCACGATGTGACGATTGCCCGCGGCACGCTGACGATTGCGGACACGCAGGTAGCGCCTGAACTGCAGGCAGTTCGCGAGATTCTCGGACAGATGTCGGCATTCTCGCTGCTCGCTCTGCCCATGATGGATGGCGCCGAGCACGTGGGAGTTCTGCTGCTGATGCAGAATACCTCCCGCATATGGGACCCGAATGACGTGGTGATGCTGAAGACCATCAGCGAACAGATAGTGATTGCGCTGAACAATGCCGGATTGCGCCGGCTGGTGAAGAGTTTGTCGGTGACCGACGAGCGCTCGGGTTTGCTGAAGCGGGCGTCCTATCTGGATCTGCTGATGGCGGAGACGAAACGGAACTTGCAACAGAGCACTCCGCTGACGGTATTGTTGATGCAATTTGGCGAAAAAGCGGCGCTGCTCAAGCAGGTGGGAGAAGCCGGACTCGAAGCGACCATACAGAAAATCGGGCAACTGTTCGCGGCCAACGTCCGGCAGAACGATCTGGCTTTCCGTTATGAGACCACCGCCATCGCCATCGTGCTGGGAGAGACGGCGGAAAAAGAAGGCGTGATGGCGGCTGAGAAGCTGCAAAAACTGTTGGCGCAAGTGAAGCTGGCAGAAGGTGAAGAACCGCTGAAGTTCAATGCCGGCCTGGCGCAAGCGCTGCTGAAAGCCGACTTCGATCCGGTGGACATTGTGACTGAGGTGATCAACCGGGCCGAGCAGGCCCTTCATTTCTCCGTGGGACAAGGCGCGGGGAAGATCATGGGCTTGCCTGCGGCGACGGCGGCAGCCGCGGCCAAGGCCTGATCCGCTTTAGAGGGGATTCAACGGCCTTTCTCGCACAGGCACCTGCACGGGCGAAGACCTCCGTGCCTACATCGGATGAGGTTTTATTCGTTCGTGCTCAAATTGACTGCTCGCTTCAAGAGTAGCCCTGCCCCCAGTCTTACCTGCGTCAAAACGCGAACGATTTGTTCTGAGGCCTCGCCGTCACCGTAGGGGTTGGTCATGCCTTTGAGTGATGCGCGAAACTCTGCGCTACGCGCCTTGCCGATGGCGGCAAGAATTTCCGCCGCATTCGCCGCCGCGTCGAGAACGTTGCGCCCGCGTTCGCGTCCCTGCTGGCGAATGCCGACGTTCACTGTCGGCAGCGCGAACGACCCCGTTTCCATGATCCCGCTGCTGGAGTTGCCTACAAAAATCTCGACCTGCCGCAGCAGGCTCCAATAAGTGACTACATCAAGATTCACGAAGACGCGACCGCTTCCGCGCTCGGCAAGGAACGATCGGGTACGTTCGATAAGCGCGCGGCTTCCGGCATCGGCGTTCGGATAGCAGAAAAAAAGCTGGCCCGGAGTTTGCGCCAAGGCGGAAAACAGGGCATCGGTTTCATGGAGTGTGTCATCGGCCAGGGTGACCGGATGGTAGGAGACCAGCAGGCTTTGAACGCCAAGATCGCAGCCGAGCTTGGCTTCAAGCTGAGCACGCGTGAGCAAAGTCGAGCGCCGCAAGTGGTCGAGCGAAGGCGCTCCTGCGCGATGGACGCGCCATTCCTCCTCGCCCATGGCAATGATGCGGCGGCGGGCGGCGAAGGTGGAAGTGAAGTGAATGTGCGCCATCTTAGAAAGGGCGTTGCGCACCGCGTCGTCAATCGCGCCTTCGCTGATCTCGCCGCCCTCGATGTGCGCGATCGGAATGCGCAGGGCCAGGGCGACGGAGGCGGGTGCCAGCATTTCGTATCGGTCGGCAATAAGTAGAAGAATGTCCGGGCGCAGTACGCCGAGATGCTCGGCGAGTCCGAGTGTGGCGACGCCGATGGTCTTCGCCATGCCCACATCCGAGTCCGAACTGAGTAAACATTCGATCCGCGCCGCAATCGGGAAGCCATCTTTTTCAATCTCTCGCACCGTGCTTCCGAACTCGGAAGAAAGATGGGCGCCCAGAACGATGAGTTGCAGTTCGACGTCAGCGCGGCCGGTCAAGTCGCGCAACGGCCAGTAAAGATGGCTGTAATCGGCGCGCGAGGTGGTGACGACGGCGATCTTCCGGCGTTGTTCGGGCATGGATCGGTTAGAAAGCCTTGAATCAGAGTAGCATTCGGAGTGGGCGGGCCGCCCTGCCGAGAAGGTCAGGGACTCAGGACTGCAAGTTGATCCCTCTACGCGGCGTCGTCTTCGATTTTGATTCTCAGCGACTTCAGGAACTTCAAGTCCTGATCGCTGATTTTAAACTCGGGATTGCTGGTGAGGGTGGTGACCAGCGAGGTCTTGTCGGCAGTTTTGTCTCCGGGCTTGCTGACGCCGATGGTAGCTTCGAGCACCAGGAAAATGTCGTACCCCCCTTCTTTAATGCGGGAGACGACCTCGGCAATCTGGTCGGAGTCGGCCAGGGATTCGTTAATGGCCTCGCCCAGTTCCTTCATCAACTGTTTCAGTTGTTGGTCCACAAATCCCCCTAGAGCCTGGTTTGGCCGGTTCGTGCGCGTCCGCAGCCGCCGTCCAAATCTTAGATGCGGTTGGCCGTCACAATGCTTCGTGACAAAACTCATCGCATCGGCGCTATTGTAACCCTGAAGCTGGATAAAATCGATGACGATGATGAAAGTTTCCACCGCGCGCAAAATGGGCATTGTGACGCGGGTTGCCGGCCGCCAGATCCAGAAGACTCGCACGTTTAACGCCGTGTGGGGCGCTGCGCGGGGGACGGCGAAGCACTTTGGTCGCGTCCTCGGGCAACTCTGGCTGGAGGTCACTGGTTTTGTTTTCTTAGCTTTAGCCGGAATCGGGGCACTGTCGTTCGTCCGCGAGTATACCAAGTACCATAACGGGCAAATCACTTCGAGCCGGGCCACGCTGGCCGCCTGCTTCACCGGGTTATTCTGCTGGTTCGGAGTAAGCTCGTTTTGGCGGGTGAGGAAAAGAGTAAAGAATTGACCAAAAGTGCGAGATCGCCGGCCTCATCCTGAACCGAGCCGTTCTTAGGGCGGAGTCCAGGATTTGGCGCACAAGAGACTATTTCGATAGATCGCACCATTAGCGCAAGTTTCACGATCGTCGGGATTTAAGCCTATGACGAGCAAAACGAAAGTTGCAACCGCCCCTCCTCCCGATCAGCAAACCTCCTCCCACATTTCGGTAAACCCGCTTTACACCCCGGGCGATCTCGCTGGGTCAGACTTCGAAACGCAGGTTGGCTATCCCGGTCAATATCCGTTTACCCGCGGCGTCCAGTCGACCATGTATCGCGGACGTCTGTGGACCATGCGTCAGTACGCCGGCATGGGCGACGCCGAGGAGTCCAATAAACGCTATAAATATCTGCTGGCGAATGGGACCACCGGCTTGTCCGTCGCCTTCGATCTGCCCACGCAGATCGGCATGGACTCGGACAGCCCCATGGCACTCGGCGAAGTCGGCAAGGTCGGAGTCGCCATCGATTCCATCGAAGATATGCAACGCTTGTTCGACGGAATCGAGCTGACCAAGATATCTACTTCCATGACCATCAACGCCACAGCCGCGATTTTGCTGGCATTGTATGTCGCCGTGGCAAAGCGTCAGGGCGCGGACACGCGAAAACTTTCGGGCACCGTGCAGAACGACGTGCTAAAGGAGTACATCGCGCGCGGCACATACATTTATCCGCCGCACCAGGCGATGCGCATCATTACCGACATGTTTGCCTGGACCCATGAAAACGTGCCCGACTGGAACACAATTTCCATCTCCGGCTATCACATGCGCGAGGCTGGATCGACGGCCGTGCAGGAAGTGGCATTCACGCTGGCCAATGGCATCGCCTATGTGACGGCGGCGATTAACGCTGGACTCGACGTCGAAGAGTTCGCTCCGCGGCTGTCTTTTTTCTTTAACGCCCACAGCAATTTTCTGGAAGAGGTCGCCAAGTTTCGCGCTGCGCGCCGCATGTGGGCGTGCATTATGCGCGAGCAGTTCAAGGCGAAAAATCCCAAGTCGTGGATGCTGCGCTTTCATACACAGACCGCCGGATCGACGCTGACCGCGCAGCAGCCGGAAAACAATATTGTCCGCACCGCCATTCAGGGCCTGGCCGCCGTGATGGGCGGCACGCAATCTCTGCATACGAATTCTTACGATGAAGCGCTCGCGCTGCCGACCGAGCAGGCAGCCCGCATCGCCTTGCGCACACAGCAGATCATCGCCTTCGAGTCAGGTGCACCGCAGACGGTCGATCCGCTGGCCGGCTCCTATTACATCGAAGCGCTGACTAATGAGATCGAAAAGCGCGCCAAGGCATATCTCGAAAAAATCGATGCCATGGGAGGAATG
>CAYRAC010000346.1:0-4998 GCA_964422045.1 uncultured Steroidobacteraceae bacterium | reverse complement strand
AGGTCAAAGGGTTCATAGTCGAGAACAAAACGACCCCCGGCTTCAGCGTCGAAAAAATCCAAAACAAAGTCGCGCTCAAGGTTGTCCAGAACGGTCACATCACGATGAAAGACGTTCGGGTGCCGGAGGTTAACCGTCTCCAGGGCGGCAACTCGTTCCGCGACACCGCCAAAGTGCTCAAGATGACGCGCTATGCCGTTGCCTGGATGGCGACGGGATGCGCGATGGGCGCCTACGAGACCGCACTCAAGTACGCCCAAGAGCGCGTGCAGTTCGGCAAGCCGATCGGATCGTTCCAGCTGGTGCAGGATCTGCTCGCTAAGATGATCGCCAACATCACGGCTTCGCAGTGCCTGATCGTGCGCCAGGCGCAGCTACATATGGAAGGCAAGCTGACGGACGCCCATGCCGCACTCGCCAAAGCATTTGCCACGGCCAAGTGTCGCGAGACCGTTGCATGGGCCCGCGAGCTGCTGGGCGGCAACGGCATCGTCGCAGACTACAATGCAGCGCGCTTTTTCGCCGATGCCGAGGCTCTTTACTCCTACGAAGGCACCTATCAGATCCAGAATCTGATCGTTGGCAAAGCCATCACCGGGCTGAGCGCCTTCACCTGAAGGGACACTTTATCGGCCGGGCCGCCCACGTATACAGGAGAAGACATGATGGATGCGCCAGTAACTGATAAGCAGCCCGCAGCAGGGTTTGGGCTCGCCAATGTGCTCTACGAGAAGAAGGACCGCATCGCCTACGTGACTGTCAATCGGCCGAAGGTGCTCAATGCCTTGAATACGCCGACCTGGGCAGACCTTCGAACGGCTTTCGAAGAAGCGCGAGATGACTCGGAAGTACACGGCGTCATCCTGACGGGCGCCGGCAACAAAGCGTTCATCGCGGGCGCCGACATCAGCGAACTCGCGGATGCCTCTGCGCTCGATGCGGAGCGGGCGAGCCGCTTCGGGCAAGCGGTCCTCGATCTCATCGAGAACCTCGGCAAACCCGTGATCGCGGCAGTCAATGGTTTTGCGCTAGGCGGCGGCTGCGAGACGGCGATGGCTTGCACGATACGGATCGCGGTGGACACTGCGAAGTTCGGCCAGCCGGAAGTCACCCTCGGACTCGTCCCGGGCGGCGGTGGCACGCAACGATTACCGCGCTTGGTGGGAAAGGGTCGTGCCCTGCAGCTCATCCTTTCCGCAGAAATGATAAGCGCGCAGGAGGCCTACCGCATTGGACTGGTCAACGAAATCGTGCCGGCAGCGGATCTGCTCACGCGCGCGGAGGCAATCTTGAGGAAAATCGCGTCGAACGCCCCCATGGCGGTCAAGTTCGCGCTCACAGCCGTGAGCAAAGGACTCGAGACGAGCCAGGACGAAGGCCTGCTGCTCGAGGCGTCCTATTTTGGCCTCTGCGCCGGAACCGAAGACAAGAAAGAGGGCACCTCGGCCTTCCTCGAAAAGCGCGCACCCCAGTTTCGCGGCCGCTAACGAAATGCTTATGACGATGGAGATACCCATGGCAAGCGACAACATTTTTTCCGGACTCAAGGTAGTGGACCTGGCGAGCTTCATCGCGGGGCCCAGTGCCGCCGTGATCTTGTCGGACTTCGGCGCTGATGTCATCAAAGTGGAGCCGCCCTCCGGCGATACCTGGAGAGTGGGACATAAAATTCCGCCGCAGCCGCAGGCAAGCGATGCTTATCCGTGGCACTTGGCTAACCGCAACAAGCGCGGAATCGCGCTCGATCTGAAGTCCACGAGTGCTCCGCTGGTTCTAAGGCGGCTGGTGGAGTGGGCGGATGTCGTCATCGTGAACACACCGCACCCCGCACGCAAGCGACTGAAACTTGAATATGACGACCTAGTGATATGGAATCCACGGCTGATTTACGCGGATCTCACCGGCTTTGGCGAAAAGGGGCCGGATGCCGATCTGCCGGGATTCGACATCACCGCCTACTGGGCACGGAGCGGCTTGTTGTCCATGACGCGCGACGCCGGCGCGCCACCGACTTGGCCGGTCGCCGGCAGCGGTGACAATGCGACCGCCGTCGGGTTGTATTCCGCGATCGTGACGGCGCTCTATCGTCGTGAGCGTACCGGCAAGGGATCCTATGTTACGACGTCACTGCTCGCGCAAGGCGTCTGGTCGGCAAGCGTTTCGATTCAGGCGGCTTTGTGCGGCGCCAACTTCTACGGACTGCACGATCGAATGCATCCTGCCAACGCGGCCCTCAACGTGTATCGCGCATCGGACGACACCTGGTTTGTGCTCATCGTCACATCTGACAAGTTGGCTGCGGTAGCGAACGCCATCGGGCGGGCGGATCTCTTGACAGATCCTCGATTTGCCGATCCGGTCAAGCTGATGGAAAACATGCCGCAGCTGGCAGAAATTCTCGACCAAGTCTTCGCCGCTCAGCCGATGACGCATTGGTACCAGGTTTTCAGCGGTGTTCACGTCACGTTCGGCGCTGTGCGCGGACCACGGGAAGTCATTGAGGATCCGCAGCTGCGGCTGAATGACATTGTGGTGCCGCTTGACGGCGCGGGCGGCAAGCTGGGCACGACGATCAGCAGTCCGATTCAAGTGCATGGCATCAGCAAGGTGCCGGCGAGGCGAGCCCCGGCGCTCGGAGAACACAATGAGGAGGTCCTCAAGCAACTCGGGTTCAGCGCGACTGAAATCGACGCATTGCACGCGAGCGGAGCCGTGCCGACAAAAAAACAGCCGGCACGAGCGGTAGTCGGATAACAGGTTCCCAAAGCAGCAGAGCAGCCTCAGGCGCTTACCTTGCACACGCCGAGATTTTAATTCAATCAAAAGGAGAGCTCACTATGTCAACCACTAAGCCCATTCGTCGCGTCACGATCATCGGCACGGGCGTCATTGGCGCGAGCTGGGCGGCGCTGTATCTCGCTAAGGGCCTGGAAGTCGCGGCCACCGATATTGCGCCGAATGCAGAGGCCGCCCTGAAACGATTCGTGGACGCAGCGTGGCCGGCCCTGAAGAGATTGGGCCTTGCGCCTGGCGCGTCACAGTCCAGATTGTCGTTCACGCCGAAGATCGAGGCCGCCGTAGGCGGTGCGGATCTCGTCCAGGAAAATGGCCCCGAGCGTCTCGACTTCAAGCAAAAGCTCTATGGGCAGCTGGATGATCTGCTGCCGCCGGAAGCGATCATCGTGTCGAGTTCATCCGGCCTCACGATGAGCGAAATCCAATTAGGCTGCCGCTCCCATCCCGAGCGCTGCGTCATCGGCCATCCCTTCAATCCACCCCATCTCGTCCCACTGGTCGAAATCGTGGGTGGCGCCAAGACCTCCGAGGAGACCATTCAGCGCGTCGCGGAATTCTACAACGGCATTGGAAGGCGAACGGTTCGAGTGCGTAAGGAGATGCCGGGGCATGTCGCCAACCGTCTGCAGGCCGCCCTTAGTCGGGAGGTTTACTATCTGGTTGCCGAAGGCGTCGTCAGCGCCGCCGATGCGGATACCGCATTGTGCTGGGGACCGGGCCTGCGTTGGGGTCTCATGGGCAGCATGCTTCTCAATCACTTGGGCGGCGGTGAAGGCGGCATCGAGCATTTTTTTGAACAATTCACCCGACCGCTCACAGCCTGGTGGAAGACGCTCGGTAACCCAGTGTTGACGCCCGAAGTCCAAAAGACGCTCATCGACAGCGTTCACGCGGAAGTCGGCTCACGCTCCATCGACTCACTTGCGGCGGATCGTGACGAGATGCTGCTCGGACTCCTCGAGCTTCGTGCCAGAACGGAAAAGGAGTTTCGAGTGGACGGACGCGATGCCAAAGTCGGCTGACGCTTCTGAGACACTGTTTGCAAGTGGTCAAAACGCCCGTTCGCGGATTCGAAGGTCAAGGCGTTTTATCGCTGCCGAGTTGGGTCCCTCTCCACTGAGAAAGAACGGTCAAATGACTCGCTCTAGGTTGGATTGTCAAAAAATGCCCGAATGCGATGCAGGAGTGATTGACCGGCGCTGTCATCGGCGGCGCGAACAGCCGCGCCACGGTGGAGAAGTGCCAGGCCACGGCGCGCAGACCTATCAAATTCGGCATACAAACCTGAATTCGCTGTCAGCAAGGGCTCTATGACTTTGCGGTCGAGCCCGTACAACTTGCAATGGGTTCGGGCTGTGGCCGTCGATGCGTACGGGGCGCCAGTGAGAAGACTGATTTCGCCGATGTAGTCGCCGGCCCCAATATAGCCTGCCGTCTGCTGCCCAGAAAGCTCAGCAAGTTCGCTGATCTCCAGAATTCCCGAACCGACGATGAAGAGCGTCGCTTCAGATCCGCCTTGCGCGAACAGCCGCTCTCCTGGCTCGAGCGATCGGAGCTTTAAATGGGCGGCTATTTCGGCCAGTTGCTCGATCTCCAGGCCCTCGAAAAGAGTAATGTCTTGAAGAAGCGGCAGCACGGTGTGAAACAGCCGTTCCGTACTTTTGTCTGGTGCTCGAGTATCTTGCGCAGTCGCTGGAGAGTACAGGCCGGTGTAGTAAAGCTGCCGCCTTGCATGCCGCAGCAGTAGGTCTTTAGTCGTCGATAGGTGCCCAGTATCACTGACCGAAAAAGTCACGCGGTAGCGGCTGTCCTTTGGTCCCAGCCGCGTGAGCGCGGCGCTCGGCGCTGGAGCGAGAAGAATAGTGGGGCATAGTAACGTTGCCTGTTGAAGCGTATCGATGACTCGCTCGGGATTGACGGCGGCGGGGCATGAGAGCTCGATGAACGCCGAACGAAGGCGAGTCGGAAAGCTGCGATTCACGATATCGGCTTTCGCGACCACGCTGTTTGGGATTATCGCGACATCGTCTCCATCGGTGTGAATGCGAATGGAGCGCCAGTTCATCTGCACCACGGTGCCCTCGATCTTGTCGGCAACCGAAATGCGATCGCCCACATTGAATGGCGCTTCAATACCGAATGCGATTCCTGCAAATACGTCCGCCAGTGTGTTCTGCAGAGCAAGACCCAGCACGATCGCTA
>CAYRAC010000345.1:4394-5005 GCA_964422045.1 uncultured Steroidobacteraceae bacterium | reverse complement strand
CACATACACTTGGATTCTCGCATAAGTTGTAAGGAATACAAGCTAAGCGATTGTATTGTTAGGGCTTGAAGCCTGGTGCTAACCCAACGCGTCACGCGCCGCTTCGAATAACGCCTTAAGTCGCTGCTCCATATCGAGCTGCGCGCGCGCGAGAGCCGCCGCATCCAATCCCTTGGGAATGAATACCGGTTCCCCGATGGCGATCGCGATTCTCGACAACGGCCATGGGATGACGAAGCGATCCCACTTGATCTTCCAGGCACGCGAGGCGGCATAGCTCAAGGGAATCATGGGCCGCCCCGACAATTGCGCGAGCAACACGGCGCCCGGTTTGAACTTCCACGGCGGACCCCGCGGTCCATCCGGGGTGATGGCAGGCGAGATCCCCTGGTGCGCCAACGCCTGGTAGTAATCGCGCAGCGCCCGGGCTCCCGTGTGGCTCGAGGATCCGCGAATGACGGCGGCACCTATTTTTTTTACGAGCATGGCGCCGATCTCCCCGTCGACGGAGGGCGAGATCAAAAATCCCAGATTCAATCCGGCGCGGCGCTGCCCGAGCAGGTGCTTGACGCAGAACACCTGGTGTTGATGCCAATACACCGGAATGAACG